>NZ_CP031147.1 GCF_003342675.1 Haloplanus rubicundus
AAAGACTATACGTCCGTGAAATATGATCTAACACTATGTCAAATAGCCAGCGTGGTTGTGAATACGAATTGGATCCGCCTGAACCGAACTGTTTGACCGAAGAGGATCTTGATGAAGACGGAGTATGGTGTTGTCCGCATGATGCTAGGGCAGGAGAGAATCTGTGTATTTTTCACAAATCTAAATCAAAAAAGGAAAGCGAAGAGGTGACCCGAGCAGTACTGAAAGCAATTAACGACTCTCCGATAAAATCGGACCAATCAAACGGATATCGAGGGACTGAGTTTATCGGGGCAAAATTTGGCCAATTAGAACTGAGTGATCAAAATATAAAATCTCAATCGACAATAGATTTTAGATGTGCAGTCTTTCATGATGAACTATCGGCTGAAGAGGCTGTTTTTGAGGGTCCGGTTGATTTTGGTGGGGCGTCGTTCTATTCAAGGGTGAATTTCAACGGGTCATCTTTTGAATCGGATGTTTGTTTTAGTAATTCTAAATTTAGAGACTTGGCACAATTCAAATCTATATCAGCCAGGCATCATGTGGATTTCACAGATGTTGTGTTTGATGATGCGGTTCTTTTCCGTGGATCGGTTTTTCAAGAACCAGTAGATTTCAGTGGCTCAGAATTCAACCATACCGTTTCCGGAAATTTCATGGAATCAGAATTTGAATGTGGCTTGGTTTTTGAAAGGGTGAATGTCCGTGGTGATTTTGGGTTTGAAAGGGCAAAATTCAATTCAGATGTTTCACTTAGGATGACTAGATTTAATTCTAGTGTTGCATTCGAGGAGATGAAAATAAACGGCAATCTCAATCTTGATGGGGCAGAATTTAAAGATCATATATATTTCACAAATAAATCGCCCTATTCTTATGAGGAAATATCAGATGCCGTGGGAGAAGTTCAAATTAGCGGTGAGGTTACTCCTAGCCACCGGCGGAACTATAAATACCCGTACGAGAGGGTCTTATTTTCTCATGCGTCAGACAATGAGTGATCAGGCTATTGCTTAATTGGTGTCCAGCCAGTTTACCAGAGAGATGCACCGCAGTATCGAGACTGAAATGATTAAGCTCCTGTCTCTCTTGGAACTCCCCACCGATTACACTCTTGGCAGAATACTTCCTACTCAAACATCAGTCTCACGAAAGGAGCCCTTACGCGCGCCAACCTATCAAATACTAATTTTTCAGTGACAGATCTTACGGGAGTGGATCCTCGCCACGCTGACTTATCGGGAATAGAGTCCGCCGTGTCAATTGATCTTGAAGATGCTGACCTCCCTCATGCGAACCTAGAGGACACGTTCCTCAAAGACGCAAAATATCTAATGGGAATGAAGGTAACGAGCGAGGATTTAGACCAGATCTCGATAAATAAAGAAACACTTGAGAATGAAAGAATTGAGATTGAATCCGAAGAATAAACACAAAATATCAAAAATAATACCTATTTGAATAATAGTGTCAGAAAATATAATCAAACCAAAAAGAAACTGCGATTAATACCAAGATATTAGAGTGTGCAACTAATCATGGATTCTCGCCTGCTGATACTGGGGATGTACGAGGCGATCTGTCCGAACTGCAACTGGTTGCCACCCGTCCGCCGAGAGTGAGTCTCGGCTGGCAGTAGCGCGGTAGCGGAGAGCTTCGAGATTGCTCTTTAGCGAATGCAAAGGGGCGAGGGGTCATCGAACGAATGCCTGAACTCGGTTGGTCAAGGCTCGCTCGACTGATCCCGCACACCTGCTATGAGTACTGATTCAGATACTGAACCGGACCGCGAGCCCGAACCCACCCCCGAACAGCCTGAAACAGAGCCCTCGACACCGGCTGACGACGACGGTGAGACCACGCCGAACGACCACCCCGAACGACCACCCCGAATCGGCAGCGAGCCCCGATGACGAGGACTCGACTGAGGAAACAACTCCTGCCGATGGCGTTCCCGACGAGCCACCGGCCTCGTTCCGGGCGACGATTCAAGCCGCTTACCTGATGACCGTCCTCTCCTCGCTGCGGGCACTCGTCGATGAGGCCCGAATCCGCGTCACCGAGGACGGTCTGACTGTCCGGGCGGTCGACTCCGCGAACGTCGCGATGGACGACCTCGAACTCGAGGCAGCGGCGTTCGAGTCCTTCGAGGCCAGCCCAGGGACGCTGGGACTGAATCTCGACCGGCTCGCCGATCCCGTCCGCCTCGCCAGTAAAGACGACCTCGTGCAGTTGTTCCTCGACCCGGAATCGGGAAAGCTGATCGTCGTGGTCGACGGACTCCGTTACTCGATGGCTTGTATCGACTCGAAGACCGTCCGGGCGGAACCGACGCCCCCCGAATTCGACCTGCCAGCAGCGGTGACCGTCGACCGCGACGCCCTCCAACGAGGAGTGAAGGCGGCTGATCTGGTCAGTGACCACGTTCGACTCCGGATGGAGGCTGGCGCCGATGCACTTGTCATTGAGGCCGAAGGCGATACCGACGCCGTCACGCTCGAACTCGACGGTGACGACATCGAGGTCCTCGCTGCCGGGGATGCGAGTACGCTCTTCAGTCTGGACTACTGCAAGAAGCTCGTCCGGACGATTCCGGCGAGGACGCCAGTAACGCTCGACCTCGGCGAGGATTTCCCGCTGATCCTCTCCTACGAACTCGCCGACGGTGATGGCACCATCACCCGGATGCTCGCGCCGCGGATCGAGACCTGATTGCCTCGAACCAGACGGGGCCCGTACCCGATTTAGACCACACCAACACCGATGTCAACCAACTATCGAAGATCCACGCATCGCGCCCGACGGTACCGCGGCGAGCGAACCGTCGGCGGCTGTCTCGTCTACGCCGGCGACGACATCCTCGACAAACACCTGTTCGTCCATCCAGTCTCGCCGGGCGGGTTCGACTGGGGGCCGGATGCCGATGACGACCGCGCCTGCCAGCTGGCAATCGCCCTGCTCGCTCCGAAGTTCGGGCTCGAAGTCGCCGTCGACGACTACCACCTCTTCGCGACGAACTTCGTGAAACGGGAACTGACCGGCGATACCTGGACAGTCCGGTCGCAGGACCTCAAGGCGGACGGCCTTCGGACGAAGTTCGCCCACCGGGAGTACCCGGAGAACACGGCACCGTCACCGTCGGACGTCGATATCGAGACAGCCGACATCGACGGGCTGACCTACGCCGAAGAGATCGCGCTCGCCCGCCGATACGATGACATCCTGTGGAAGAAGGGGAATCGTCGGGGCAACCTACGTCGTCTGCAGAAGATCCACGCCGGGGCGCTCGATCCGGCCGACGAACCCGTCTCGAAGCAGTGGATCGCGACCCACCTCGGCCTGACCGCGGCGGCGAAGCGAGCACTGGCTGAGAAGTTCAAGACGATGGGGGAACTCGCCGGGTGGGTGCTGTACGCGACCACGCTCTCAGACCTAGAGCATATCGGCGAGACGACTGCCGAGCGCCTTCGGTCCCGCCGTGACGTCTTCATCCGGTGGTTCGGCGGCGAGGAGTACATCCCCCGTTGTGACGACGACCAGCAGACCCTTTCGGGACAGCCAGGTCGATAGCAGATTGGGCGCTATTTAGCAGCATCTGACAAGGCTGGCTGTTAAATAGAGGGGGTGTACGCGGTACTCGAGGCTGTTGATTCCGCGCAGCTTTCCGTAAATCGATCACCATTCCTGTGGCTGACTCAAACTATCTGAACCTGCATGGAGTCCTGGAGACGTTTCTTCACCCCGGCACGGTGAAGAGCACCGATAACAAGCAATGCCTCCTCAACAGAGTTCTCCTCGCTGTACTCCTCAACGTCGTAGGCCATCCTCATGTCTCTGGCAGCCATCGTCCCAGCGGCGAAAGCACCGAATATCAGAACAGCAGCGGCGACAAAGACTGAGGGGATTAGTATAGGAACAGCCACCCACTGAAACGTTGCGACGAACTTCGGTAAAGCGAATATCCCCAACATCACGATGCCGTGGTGGACCAGCATCCACAACAATCGGTACTCAACAATCACATCGAAAAGATCCATGTCTACCTCAACGATCTCCGCGTCGTATTCCTCCGCTAAGTCATATACGAGATGGGAATCGTGAAGACCTGCGATCTTGAATAATTTCTGGCCCAGCAGCATCAGGTAGAGTGCTGCGACCAGTAGAGGGACCATAACTAGGTTCGCCAAGTGCTCAAATTTTGCGGGTCTCTTCGCCAAGGGCGCCTCAACAAAGATGACATCAAGCCGGTCAAAGTCATTAGCATCTGAATCTTTTCTCCGAGAAGGTAGGGTGATATGATTCCCGCCGGAGATATGAAGCTCCGTTGCTGTTCCAACCATCACCAGAATATGTCTACGGGAAATGGTTTATAAGTCCATCTTCGGTCTATTCTATTATGCCAATCGACGCAGATTCTAAAGAGTGGAAGGAAGGCCGCCTACTAGATCCACTTGAAGTCCACATCACCGACTTTCTACGTAACAACGACGAGCAGGCCTTCACACTGGAAGAGATAACAAATCACATTATCGAGGACGAGGCAGATGCCCTGTTCCTATTAGACGGCGTCAACGAAGAGCAGGCACTCGAAGAAGTAGACGAGGAGACATATGGACTGATCAAGTCCCGTATCGCGATGAAACTGGAAGATCTCGGTTGGCGAAACTTCATCGAATGGAAGGTCATAGGGTATGATGACGCCGATGTCGGCACGGTTTACTTCACGAACTCGGACAAGGAACCGGTTTCCCCGCTTGCCAAGATTCAGGACGTCTATCCACGCAAGTTCAGTAGTATAGAAGAAGACATCGAGGATCTTGCTGACGATGTCGAGGAACTACAGTACGCGGTTAACAATCTTCGCAGAGAGAACTACTGACCCCAGGGCATGAATGAATCCGACCGGAAAATCCGTCGAGAGATCCTAAAGTACATCTACGACAAGTTCGAGGAATCGGTCCTCGACAGGGCAGGTACAGAAGGCCTCTACAAAAAACTGGACGAGGTTGACCAGAACGAAATCAATTACAACCTTGTGCGCTTGAGAGATGAGAGGCAGATCGGCTTCGATGTCTCGATGGGCGGTGTCCACGGAATGGAGCTAACTGCGGAAGGAATCGAGAGGTTGGATCAAGACGGCTATGACACCGTCTTAGAGGACGAAATCCGGTACGATATACTACAGCTGCTGTATGAAATCGGCCGCGAATATCCGTTTGGCTCGGCTAAGCTCTCCAGCGAAGACATAGCTGAAGAATTGGATGTCGACGAGGACCGAGTTCTCCCTGCGATTGGGTACCTCAATCTGAAGGAACTCGTCGACGCAGCTGTAGGATCCAAGCCTGAGGCCACTTACCGGAGAGTGGAAATAACGGGAAGAGGTCGGAACAAGTACGAACTATACGTGGAGGAAGGAACCTCCATTCCGAATACGCAGCCGCTGACACGGTGGACACAGCATTCGGTAGGACCAAATGAACCCGAGAAGGCCCAAAACCTGTTCCAGAGCGTAGTCGAGGTCGCCCAGGAGAAGATCACTATCGTCGACTGGTACTTCAAAGAGCCTGCCTACGATCTTTTGGAGGAAGTTCCGGACACGGTCGATATTGAAATTCTCACATCGGAGAGGGCGTTCGATGATGAAGACGAGTACCGCGACTTGGTAGCTGACTTTTCGGAAGGCAGATCCGGCGAGGTTGACGTAAGGTATGTCGAGTACTACGATTTCGAAGCCCGATTGTTCCATGCCAGGTATCTCGTGAGGGATGAGATCGAGGGATGGACGTGGGATCAGTCCTTCAAAGATGCAGGTGATACTCAGCATACAGTCAGTGAAGTCAGGCCTGTGAACCTAGAGTCTACAATGGAGACCTTCCAGGAAGCTTGGAGGCAAGGTGAGTTGATCAATGGTTAGTAAGCCAGTCACAATCGCCTTACCGAGAAGTGAGGATGGAATGACTGGACGTCAGTGCCCCCGCTGTGAGGGGAAATTCAGGGTTCATCTTCCGACTGTTGAGGACCAGTGTTATCTGAACCTGCGGTGTCCGTACTGTAGGTTTATCGATCGCTTGGACCGGTTCTTGACTGGTGAGCAACGAGCATACTGGACAGCAATCGGACGTGATGAAACCCTTCAATTAGCGTCCGAAGTCACGGAGGAGGTCTTCTCAGAGGCCTTTGATGATCTGGATGGCGGCGGTCTTCTTGACTTTGAGGTAGAGACAGGAAGTGTAAATTTTGGCGGTGCTCATATCCCTTCCTGGCAGCTGGATGTGGTGACTGAGGAGGTTATCTGCGGTGAATGTTCTTTCCGCTATGCAGTACAGGATGACCGGGATGGCGTTTGTCCACTCTGTCGCTGAGTTTCTCGGCTGGCCATTCGATAACGGTTTCGAGGATTGGGACAAGGTTGCTCTCGAAGGTCTTCTCGTTCGTATCTTTGATGCCGGCTAACTGGGTACGGATAACGTGATATTCTCACGCGTTTCCTCTACCCTCAGCTAAAGACAGTTGGCTGGGTAGTCGTCACGCGTTTCTCTCCGACAAGAGAATGAGGAGTTCGAGAACGGTCGAGTGACCGTCTCGGTTGGCGCCCGCGGCGCCGAACGCTCTTCATCCAGACCCGATCATGGCTACTGACCAGCAACCACAGCGACGCGAGCGGAGCACCGACTCGACGACCGACAGCACTCCAGCAGCCGACCACGTCCCCGTGACGGCGCTCATCGCCGAAGAACACACGCTTCAGTTCGCCGGGCTCACCGATGGTGACGCGGAGACGGTCCTCGGGACCGACGAGCGTTCACCGGAAGCCTGGTGTGGAGACGACAGCGTGACGGCACTTGAGCAGGCCATCGCGGTGCTGCCACGAGCCAGTTCCGGGGAACTCTGGGCGACCAACGAGTTCGTTGAAACCGACGGCACCGTCGACGTCACCGCTATCGAGTCGGTTCACGGGCTCGATACGGATGCGCTCGAACAGACGGCCGAACGTTCGCTGGACGAGCTAGCCGCCCGGACCGACGCCGAGCCAATCGTTCCCGTCGACGATCATCAAGACATCGTCGACCGGCGCCGGAAGGCGCTATGCGCGCTGGGCTACGACGTACGGTTCCGCTGGCAGATCGCCTCCGACCGCTACTCGATCATCAACCCACAGGAAGCCTACCAGCCGATCATCACTGCCCTCCAGCGTCGAGGTGAAACCGACGCGTTCGGCTGGCTGAGCTACCGCGACTGGGGTGGGCTGCTCAAGCTGTTCGTCGTCTGTCCCGGCCTCCGGCAGGTCGTCGGCCCGCCTGAGGAGGCGGTCGACATCAACGACGAGGACGATATCGATGCCCTCGGGGGAAGTCGCGTTCGGAAGGCCGAAACGGCGGATTCAGACGGGGAACTGGTCGTGTACGGCGGCTTCGAGACGGGGTACGACTTCCGGGGAACGCAGACGCTGTGGGCGAAGCCGGTCCTGTACTTCCCCGATAGCGAAATGATCGTTCCGGATACGGGCCAGCGGTACACGCGCCGGCACTACGGACAGGCGACCAACGCCGATCACGAGCGGGCGAACGACCGGGTACCCATCAGCGAGTGGTGGGCGTCGATCTACGACGACGTCGAGACGCGAATGGTCGATGTCGACGAAACACTCCGGCGGGCCCGGGCGATCACCTACGATTTCGAGGTGCTACCGTTCTCGGCTGCCGACTGCTACCGATACTGGGGTATTGCCGACACGTATGCCGCTGTCGCGGCTGACCGGGCGACCAGCCTCGCCGATCCCACGTCCCGACCGACGGTGTTCAACCTCCAGCTATCGTTGCTGATCGCGCTGCTGGAGGAGTACACCGGGTCGTGGGCCTCGAACACCTATCAGGAGTATCTCGAGGTAGCTGGCGAATTGCTCCGGACGCCGGCGATGATGATCCAACTGGCCATGCAGGAGCACGACAGGCAGGTCGAAGACGCAGCCGAACGGGTCCTCGCAGGGGGCCAGCAGACGTTGAGCGACGCCCTCGAGGATATCGTCGACATTCCGGGCATCGACGTCGACACCGAGGCCGCGCTCTCGGATAGGGAGGCCCAGCGGCTCAACGATCAAATCCAGCAACAACTGGACGACATTTGAGGATCTTCCCCAGTCTGCAATTAGTGATATTTTTTCCTAATAATCTCGTGAACACGCAGCGCAAGTCGGTTACGAGTTTCAACCTGACCGACACATCTCCTGTAATCAGCATGGTCGGCTATCGCCGTATGTGGGCATCAATGAGGCCTGTCTGCTTGAACCGTACGCCACTTAGTTCGCGTGTTAAATGGTGAGCTAACTGTTAAAATCGGACTCCCGTGTCGAACGGTGATTCTTCGAAGTCTTTTATAGCATCGTGTGTCTCAGTCAGAGGGTCGTCGAAGGTAACATCCGGGAAGGGTTCGGTGTCTTTGAAGTGATTAGCTGCGTCACTAACGCCGAACGGATCACTGAATTGCTCCGGCGGTTCAGTCTCTGACCATGAATCCTGGCCCCTACTCAGGCCATCGAATCCGCAGTGAGTACTGTTGATTCCGATAACGTCCAGTCCGTGCGTCAGGTCTTTGACTGGGTCCTGTGGTTCGCCTTCTGGTAGTGCTGGGCTGAGCGTGTCTTCGCCGGGTCGGTATTCTCCGGTCTTGGTTAGACTGGGGACCCCGACTTGTTGATGCAGGTCTGTCTGGATTGGGCGATCAGCAAGCGGTTCCGGGCGCCGGTCGGTCTGTTGGCCCTTCTGTAAGGCGGTCTCATTTTTCGCCGGCGCCGGCTCAGTATCGAGTAACGGATGAAAGACTTGGTTATCGGTAGGAGTCCCAAGCTGGGAGTGGTTATTAGATGCCTCTCTCAGTGAGATATCTGGAGTGCCGAACGATTCGTTTACTGCCATCGCCTTGTCTGTGACTGGGTCATCGGGTTGGATTCGCCGAGTAGCTCCTGTGTGGCAATTCCCACCTGACGCATTTGTGGAGAGTGATTTCTGAGTGTCTGTCTGGGTGTTGAACTGAGGATTGAAGTCTGGGATTGGTTTTGATGATCGCGGCTCAACGTGGGGGAATTCTGTGGTGAAGGATCTAGAACCGAGTTGAGTGGGATCTTCTATTGTCTCGTCGTGCGAATATGTCCGAGTCTGGTACTCCCCTGTATTCTGGTCTGCTCTATGTTTTTGATGCTGCCGTTGGGTATTGACCGCTGAGTGTCGCGCAGCAGACTGCCGGTCTGAACTGGACGAGGATGCGGAAGTTCCGAGCAGGTGCCGGACCAGGGAGGTAGTAGTAATCTCAATGGGATTCTTGAACGGCTTGATGTTGACTGGGGATGGGAGTGCACTGATGTAGATGAGTTCACCACCAGTGTCTACGTCGACACCGGTCAGGCTGAAGTCGGCCTGGATGAATCCTCAACTGGAATCCCAGCTGACAGGGTCGGTTCCGGTTTCAATTTGAACGGGATCGATGAGGTGTCTCCGTAGTCGGGTAGGAGTGGTAGGGAATCAGTACTGTTTCTGATGGAACGGCGCTGCTGCAACCGTCTCGAGAATGTGGAGTAGTTTGCCGTGCGCGTCTTTTCCAGTGCTACCGGTTCGCGTTCTGGTCGCTCGTTTACCGTAGTATTGACACTCAGTTGTGCCTCCGATGGGGGTGATGTGGTCTGCTTGGGTCGTCCTCGGAGTTCGGTTTCCGCGGGCGGAGAGGAGGCTATGTTCTCAGAAGACGTGTCCGGTGATTGCTCTCTGGTAACCTGCGCTTCAGTGGGCTTGCTACCGCCTGATTGACTGGTGTGGGAATTAGTAGTGGACCAAGATGATGTCGGCCGATCGACGGTCGGTGTTGGATTATTACCCGCCGCCCGGTTCGGTGCGAGTAACGCGGTGGAAACGAATACGATTGCGAGAGCGCCAATACTGTAGACCAGAACATTGGGGAGTGATGCTAAGATACCTGACGCTTTCTGTAAGATTGAATTGACGAATTCGGGGGCAGCCCCGTTCATTACGTGACAATTTAGCGTCTAATTGTAAGTATCTGCTTCTGGAATCGATAGATAGACAACGTGACGAGTGTCGGTTGCAGAGATGTACCGTACAGGTCGACTCACCGAGACATACGCCGCTTTCTTGGACTTGGTCGGTGAGGTACTCGTGGACTCTTTGTCTTCGAAGGAGTACGGTATCCTCTATATTGGCACACGATTACCGACCGCGACCGAGTAGTTAGCGAAGAGATTGCTACATACTGAGCGCTTATCAGTCAAGTAGCATCGGGAGTACGGCGAATCAAGTGCAGTGAGGATTATCCAGTTGTTGATCGATACACCACTCGTACAACTCTTCTTTGAGATTTTCTGAAATTTCACTGAATAATTCACCGAGCTGCCAGCCAGAGCCCTCTAAGTAATCAAGTTAACACTTTTTCGTCCAATTCAGCAACATCGACAGCGTTGCTCCACCCGACTTTGAACCGTCCTCGATGGTAATTGGCACCTCAGGATTTACCGTTCGGATATCACTCCCATAGCCCAGTCCGTCATTCGATAAGGAGGGGCTGGACGCCTCGACAGTTTGATTCTCAGGCGGAGTGACGTTTCTACGCTCGCTTGCTTCAACCTCCTCATGCAAGCCATCGTGCGGGGTAAAGACGACTTCCAGCGGTGTATGGTCCGAGAATTCGTCGTACTCATGAAGATAGGTCGCCTCGGCCTTGATCCAGCGGACGGAACTGAACCGTGAGAGCAGAGGCGTCGTCAACGTGTTTCACTCTATCGACATCGAGCGGATGCGCCGCGAGACGCTGGTAGGGTTCTACGTGTGAGCTGGCGTAACCGCGACACTCATCGAGGCAGCAAACATGACGAAAGAGGAGTACCTAGCGAGAACTTCGACCGCGGCCTTCCTGACGTGTTCTGGGACGCGTTCGAGGAGGCGATCAGCGGTGCGTGGACTGACTTCGACGACGGTATCGATGCGACCGGCGACAAGACACGGGAGTGGTTGCGGGACCTGAAGTATCTGGCGTAGGCCACCCCAATATCAGTCGATTGTCCAGGTTTCGATGGTGCCAAAATTCCCGACGACGACCAGTTTATCACCGGCGTGGGCGGGTTGTGTCGCTATCGAGTTTTTTGGCCCGGTTTTCCCTATTTCCCGATTCCAACACGCTTCGAGCGAGTCGCTGTCGTAAGCGTGAACTTCCCACTTGAACGGAACGTACACGCATCCCTCGTCGGTGACGAACGGCGTCTTGAGTTCAAGTCCTTCGCTATCGTCGGCACCGCTCGCCGACAGCGTCCTCTCCAGTTTCATTTCCTCTGGGTCGAACATGTATCCGAATATTCCAGTCCTAACCCCGACGAAGACCCGGTCGGCGACCACGGTCGGCGCCACGGGAGATGTTCCTTGCAGATCTTTTTGAGCGAACTGTTTTCCATTATCCTCCGGGTTTAGGCCGACCAATCTTCCTTCTTCTGCCCGTTCCGTCACGACGAACACCGCATCTTCGGTGACCGAAACCGGTGCGACGATATCTTCGCCCACGTTCGTGGTCCATCCCCACTCCTCGTCAATGGGCATTCCTCTTGCTTCGACCAACTGATTGCCGGCCACGTACACGGTCCCGGAGTGCACGGCCGGTTTGGTGGTAACCGTTTCTAGGCCGTCGTACACTCTGTAATCCCCGCTCTCGCTCTCGAAAGACCACAACTCCCCTTCGGTCGAACCGACAAATACCCGCCCCTCCCACACCGTCGGTGTGCTGATTTCACCGTCTATCTCCTTGCTCCACGCCACCTCCTTTGAGGTCACGTTAAACGCGCACACGGCATCGTCGGTTCCGAAGTAAAGCCGGTCGCCGTCGGTCGTGGGTTCCGTCCTGATGTCTTCGATGTGGGTCGGGTCATCCCAGACCTCCTCGCCATTCTCCGCGTCAAGGGCCACTATCCTGCCGTTCTCGCTCACGATGTACACTGTGTCGTCGATAACAACCGGTGATAAGGGGGTGCCCGATATGCGGAACGTCCACTTTCCCTCTACCGTTCCTTCGGTCTTCCCGTCGACGTATCCCGTGTTGGCCGCGTTACACCGGAACTGGGATAACGACAGCAAGTTGCGTGATCCCTCAATTCCGTCGAGACCGGAACTCGACGACTCGCTTCCGACATCGCCCCGATCTGTCCCGTCTTTCGCCGTCGTCCCCGCGTCGTCCGAACCGCCCGTCTCTTGATCGCCCCCGCTTGCCGCTGGGGTGCCACCCGCCACGGCTCCACCGCCGTTCGACTCGTTGGACAGGGCCCGTTCGACGTGTCTCCACTCCTCGCCGTCCCGCTCCAGGGCGGGGAAGATGGGCCCGTCCGACTCCTTACAGTCCCTGATGAACTTGGCGATATCGGTCCGGCCGGGGTTCTCCTCGAGCGCCGAGATCAGAGTTCCGGCGTCGGGTGTGACGATCTGGCTCTCATAGATCTCATCGAAATTCTCGTTCCGCAGCTCCGAACGGAGAGTTGCTATCTCGTCTTTGGACACCGTCGACTTCTCGGAGCCCATTGCCCAACCAACGACGTCTTTGTTCCTAGTGAGAACGACGGCAACGACGGCAACCACCGCGACAGCGCCACCGCCGACGAGAGCCATCCGCGTCGATGTCACCTCCGGAATGCCAATACTGCTCGGGACCACTCCCAAAGACGGAAAGCCTCGCCGCCACACGAAGAACGTCCCGAAAACCAGCACAACCGCGCCTGCGGCTATCAGTCTTAACCCCACCGTCCCGAAGCCGGTTTTGCCCGGTTTCACGGAGGTGTTCTTTCCACCACGGAAGTCGGTGACTTTCTTCCGCCAGTCGGCGAACCGGGGTCGGGCGTCGACGGCCCGCCACACCAAGACGGCTACGAGTCCGAGGCCGCCGGCGAGAATCAACCACACCGATATCCCTTGGAGGATACCCGGACGGGTCGGAACGGGGATGTCGGTTCCCAGCATCACGGCGCCTGCGACGCCTGCGGCGACGAGGGCCACGAGGAGCACGACACCCCGCAGCTTCGATCCGACGTCCGACTCTTGGGGAGTTGAGGCCGACCGAGCCGACACCGTCTCTTCGAGGCGGTCCGCGACGGCCCCCGTCTCGTCTACGAGTCGGTGAGCGATCCGCCGCACCGGGGAGGCGGCGGCCCGTACCACGGTCACCGCGAGGACGACGCCGCCGAGCAGCGTTGCCCACAACAAGACCTCGAGAACCACCAGCCAGTACTGCTCGACGACGCCGACCACGACCGCGACCGGCGACGAGAGATAGTAGAGCGCTGCGGTGGCCGCTAGGCCGAGCGCCACGGGTCCGTACCGGTACCCAACGTCCGCCGGCTTCGAGATGATCCAGACCTCGTCGAACGCGTCTTTCAGGACCGCCCTCGCACGGTCCCGACCGTCCATCTCGTTGCGTTCCCGACCGGCCACGTCGGCGATGTCTCGGAGGGCCTCCTGGAGCTTCCCGACGGCCCCAGCCCCGCCGGACAACTCTGACTCGGTGTCGTCGTCCCCTTCCGCGTCGTCCTCGCCGGAACCGCCGACCGAACCGACGGCGGGCCGTAACGTGCGCCACGCCAAGGTCGCCAGTGCGGCCACGACAACGACGACCGCGACGGCACTCGCTACGATGTACCACGCGGGGAACGGAGTTCCGGTCGGGACGACCATCCCCAGCGTTCCCCGCATCGGCAACCAAGTAGGCACGACAATCTCCAGTTCGCGCGTGAGGAGTTCGGACGCGTCGTCGAGATGGAAGTATGCGAGGACCACGATACCGACTAGGAGGGCGCTCACCCCGGTCGTTTTCGCGAACAGTTCGACGAGCGGCGTCCACGACGCCGGCCGGAACACGACTCCGACCGCGTCGTCGATGTCGGCCTCTCGCAGGGCGTCGACCGGCTCCGGGGACTCGTCGCGCAACTGGTTCGTGGCGTTCACCATCTCGGTTTCTAGTTCGTCGATACGTTCCGCGTCGAAGCGCTCGAGGGTCGCCTCGGTCAACCCCGTGTGTGACCCGCCCGGTCTGATGACGATGTCCGCATCCGCCACTGCTCGGGCGTTCCGTCCGTAACTGCTGATCGCGATGCTGTACTCGTCGTCGAGTTCGTCCCGCAGGTATCTGAACAGCCTACCGGCTTCTTTGCGGGTCGTCGCTACGAAGTCGACTGCTTTGTCCTTCCTCCGAAGCGTCGTCACCAGTTCGTCGAGCGAGGTTCCGGGGCTCGGCGGTTCGACTGCGACCGTTCCCTCGGCTTCCCCCTCGTGCAATGCCTCGTACTCCGGGGAGTCGTCCCACTGGATGCGCCACGTGGTGTCCTCGAGTGCGTCCTCGGCGTCGGCTAGGAACGAGTCGAAGACGTCCCCTTCGTCGTCTAAGTACTCGAAGATTATCTGTTCCGGTGCGGTGGAGATGCGAACCTGCGCGTAGCAGCGGAACCGCCCCTGACCGGGTTCGTAGAACAGTTTCACCCCGTTCTCGTGGAGACTGCGGATCGTGTCGGCATCACCCACTCCACCGGACTTCAACAGGGCGTCGCCCTTCTCGGTGTAGGCCTGAAACCCGCTCATCGCTGGAGTCGTTCAAGTAGCTTCTTCGATCCCCGGAGTGCCGGAATGTTGTCGTCGCTGAGGTCGATTCGCAGATCATCGTCCTCCTCGTCTTCGTCGTCCTCAGTCTCGTGCTCCTCTTCGTACTCGATTTCCGGCCGTTCTTCGACTTTGTACCACACCGGCCAGAAGTCAGCGGTGCCGTAGAATCCGCTGTTTTCGGTGTCGAAGTGTCCGGTCGCCTCGGCCAGTACGTCCGTGACGACGTAGTTTCGGAACTGGGGGTAGTTGCTCCACGCCGTCGTACCGTTCTTGTTCTTGAATCCCTCGACCGCGTAGTCGGCCTTCGTTATGGACAGCAGGAAGTCCGTACTGGCGAACTGGTCGTCGCCCTGTAACTGCTCGTACCACGTGAGGTAGTCTTGGGGAACATCCCGTCGCTCCTTCTTGTAGTACCATCGCTCACCCTCGTGGTCGATCATCCAGTGGCTTTTGATCTGCTCGTTCTCGCCGATGTCGAGTACGTTCCGTATCTCGTCCTCGGATGCGTCGGCGGACACGACGCGGCTGTCGAGATACTCGGGTGGGTTGCCCTTGGCGAGTATCGGCCCGAAAAAGTCGTCCAGTGGGACGGTCAACACGATGCGGTCGGCGTGGCGCACGCAGTCCCAGATCGCCCCGGCAATTTTGTCGGAGACGTCGTAGCCCTCGTCTAAATCGAGGCTGGCGTCGTCGTCGGCTAGTATCTCGGTCGTCTCCTTGAGTTCTCGCTCGGCGTCCCGCCAGTTCGTGGCCTCGGTCACGAGGTCCGTCTCGCTGTCTTCCCGTACCTCCGCGAGTACCTCTCCGAGGAGTGCGCCACCGTAATCGACGGTCTGGAGGGTGACCTTCTCCCGGAGGAGTTCCCCGACCATATACTCGATCTCGATGAACGTGATCTCCTCGTTCCCCGTTGATGGAGGGAACTTCCCGTCCAAGATGCGACCGCGTGGTACCGAGATGCCCTCGGATTCGGCAGGATCGAGTTCGTGCGTGTCCTCAAGCGTAATGTGGAGCCCGGCGAACTCGGCGGTCTTTCCGCTCCGTGCCGGTCCGATCTGGATCACGTTCCGCGTGCTCTCGTAACTCGTGAACTTGTACAGGGCGAACAGGAAGACGGCACTCGCCGGAATGCCTCGAAGTGCCGTATTGTGGAAAATCAACCGCTCGAATTCGAATCCAGCTGCCCGCCAAGTCAATCCGTTCGGGGCCCGCAAGAGCCACGGGTGGTAGGCGACGAGCGCTTCCACGGCCGAGTACCCGATGATAAGGAGCGTTACGACGAAGAGCATCCGCGGGGGGTTCACCCGCACCGGGCTGATCGTTATCCACCTGACTCCTGGAACCGGGATGTCGAGGATCAGGCGCCGGTCTCCGACTGTAATCCACTCGAGTCGTGGCGCGGGAATCTGGATCCGGGGTCCCACGGAGTGGTTGATCTCGATCGGCCCGTCGTCTCCGCCCGACCCGGCGCGTTCGTCCGGTTCGTCGAAGAACTGGCTTTTCACCTTGCTCACCAGCGATTCGAGGTGATCGGACCGCACGCCTGCGACGAACATCCCGACGAGGACGAGGGGGGCCACCAAGACGAGTCCCCACGAGGCGCTGGTAGCCAACTCGACAAACCTATCGACCAGCCCCGTCTGCTCTATCAGCACCTCCGTGCTTCCGAAGAGGAGAGCGAGCCAGAAGAGCACCCCTTGGACCCGCTTGTACGTGTCGACCAGCATGGCGAGTGCGATGCCGAGGTAGATGCTGATGCCGACGGCGAGCGGGACGTTCCGGTTCAGATACGGTTGGCCGAAGTTGATCACTCCTTGGTGGATCTCCCGGACTAGCCCCCACGGCTGGTCGTTCCACCCCCACACGATCATCTCGAAGATCGGCAACACCATCAGCGCGAGCACGACCGCATAGACGACAAGCCAGAAGAGTTCCTTTTGCTCGCGGTCCGACATAGACAACGTGATGCCCACGCCCATGTCGCCATCCATGTCGGAATTCATGATAAACCCTTTGTGCCATGTCCACTCGACCCGTGGGTGGCGATCATAGGTCGTCGAGGATGTCGTCCGCCCCGGACGGGTCGGTGTCATCCTCGAGCACACAGTCGAATGCCCGCACGGTACACTCCTCGATGCCGACCGCTCCGGCCACCTTGTCGAGATCGGCGCTCCCCGGCTGTAGCGTGACGCTACTGCCCTCCTGTCGTTCCAGCAGTTCCCGTGCTGTTTCCGACCCCGTCAGCACGACGACGACGTCCTTATTCGGCACGTCCTCGTACGCCTCCCCGATTCTGTCGTACAGTTCGGTGTACGGGTCGTTGTCCCCGTACCCGGCCGGTGGATCCACGTCGTTCAGTTTCTCGTCGTCCGGGTCGACGAGTTCGTCGAACGGCACGACCAAGAGGAGTACGTCGGCCCGGTCGAGTCGCGCCAGAAACAGTTGCTCCCGCCCGCGACCGGGCCGAAGCCAGTTCGGAACCGCCATCCTCAGCGCCACAGACACGTAGGAGCCGGCTTTCCAGTACCACTTCTTCCGACGCTCGGCCTTCGTCTCGAGGTACTCCACGTCGCCGGGTTGGGGCGGGTCGTGGATGTCGAGTCGGATGACCTTGCGGCGTGAAAACCAACCCCCCCGTCTGAACTTGAACTCCGCGGGACCGATATCGTCCGACACGTCGTCGCGGCTGTCGGCTCTGACCACTTTCTTCAGATCTCTGGCGCCACTCTCCGAATCGGCCGTTCCCGCAACGCCGCTGTAGTCGTCGTCGTCTTCCGCGTACGCGAAGAGGCCGCCGAGCAGGAGCGTCCCTGCCACGTCCGAGGGACTTACGACCCTGATCGTTGTGTTGCTCGAGTACTGCGTGAAAACGCCGAGAACGCCTATCAGAAGGAGGCTTCCGAGGATATCGCGCGCCAGACCGGCGGTGCGAAACGACACCTCTCCAACTGGGCCGGTCGCCAACTGTTCGGTCCGGCGGTTCCACAGCCACGGACTCGTGTAGTCGAGGTGGACCTCCCAGAACCCGACGAAGAGGACCAGTGCCGTGACGAGATACAGACCAGCCGTCGCCGCCGGGAACTGACGCGGGTCCAAGTCCGTTCCCGTGGACCCCCGGAGTATCCCCGTGAGGACCCCGACGACGATGCCGAGAAGGCCCGCCCACCAGTGGTCGAGCCACGAAACCTCTTCCAACCAGACGCCCTCGAGCCAGAGCAACGCCACGAACGCCGGGAATCCGAAAAATAGCAGGATGAGTCCTTGGGTCGTCTTGTACCCGTCGGTCGCAAAGAGGACGATCCATATCAAGAGCATCCCGGTCGGCCCAACTACGGCGATGTCGATGTCTTGGCCAAGCAACCCCTCGACAACCAAGTACGTCGCGTTCCAGACGAAGGCGTCCCTGGTCCATGCGGCGGCCAGCATGGGCGCAACGAGCCAGAGCGACACCCCGATGACCAACAGCGATCCGAGCACGACGAACACGTCCCGGCCCCGCTCGGTGAGCCTGATCTGGACCATTCGCTCAGCTTGAGTCGTTGAGGTCGACCGTGCTCTCGAAATCCTCGCTCTCCGTCTTCCGTTCGAAGATCTCCATCCGTTCCTCCTCGGTGGCGTCAACAAACGCTGACCGCTCCGTGGGGTCGTCCAGATCGATGAGCGGATCCCGGTAGACGAACGCTCCTTTGCCCGTATCGGGCGTCAGACTCTTGTCGAGTCCGTCCAGGCCGTGGGTGTGTCGGACTCGGATGCTCTGTGCGAGTTTTTCGCGCTGCTCCTCGTGGGCTAGGTGGTATCCCTTGCTCGAGTTCTGGACCGGGGCCAAGTTGTCGAGGAAGATCCCGCCGACGAACGTGACAAGCGAGATGTCCCACGGTGCCCCGTACGGAACGGTTGCCGACGCGTACCCATTATCGTCGGGCCTGAGCGAAAGGAGACCGTCTAGTGTCTCCTCAACATCCTCGGCGCCGTACTCTTCCGGGTCCCGCTCTCCGAACGCCCGTCCCATGAACGCCTGCACGGCGACGTGTTCGTATATCGTATCCTCAGTACCCTCGGTCACGTCCCTATTGATCTTTATCTCTCTCTCCTTTAGCGGAAGTCGAACGTCATTGGCGTTGTCCCTGAAATTATTCGTGATTTGATTCTCTAGTTTCTCCGCCTCGTCGAGATGTAACTCCGCGTCGACCATGTCCGACCTGTTGACCAACCGGTCAGAGTCGGACGCGCTGATGCGACTGACGTAGTTGCCGTTCGTGGTAGTGGTGTCGAAGTTGATGTTCGGTCGTCTCTGGCCCTCTTCGTACGACTCGCCTTCCTCGCCGATGATGTCGAGGAGTTCGTGGTACCGCTCGTACATTTCGTTTGCCTCTTCGAAGGCGTCTTCGAGTTGCGACTCGAGATCGTCGACGGGGCCGAAGATGCCGGCCTCCAGTATCCGGTGGCTCACACCCGCGTCGGTGTTGCCGAGTCCCCCCTCATCCTCGCTCTGGAGGAGTGCGTCGAGCAAGTCGCTGGCGTCGTCTGCGTCGGTCGTTTTCAGTTCCGTTTTAAGATCGTCCACGTGTTTGTCCACGTCGCCCGGCCACGAGATGTCCGGTTCACCGTCCGCTTCCCACTCGGCATCGACCTTCTCCAAGAACCACTCCCGGTCGAAGGAGAGATCAGCCAGTCGGTCCTCCAGCGCCCCCGCCACCGCCTTGACGTGTTCGTCCAGTGTCCCGTCGAGCATGTCGGCCTTGTTGGTGAACTCGCCCTTCGCGGTGAAGCGGCAGTAGAACGACTCGCCGAAGTCATCCTGATAGTTGAACAGGTTGTCGTCGACCGAGTTGAGTTCGGCCTCGTACTCCCCTCCTCCCTCGGTCTCAACCGTGATGAGCGGGACTAGGGACACCAATTTTTGCCCGATGGACATCCCTTTCGCATTCAACTTGATCCTTTTTGCCTCCCTGAGTGCGTCGATGGACGGACGGATATCCGACTTCTCGATCTGCTCTTCCTCCATCCCGACGTCGGCCAACTTTTCGTTCAGGTCATCGAACTCGTCGAACCCGAAGATATCGGGCATGTCCTGCTCGCGGAGTTCGTTCGTCCGGTCGGCGTCATCTATGGCCTGGATCGCGTCGTCGATCGCGCCCTCGAGGTTCTTGAGCAAGTTCTGTACCTCGTCGCCTTCGTGCCTGATCGCGAGGATCTTCTCGACGGTGCTCTGGACGTCCGCCTTCCACGCCTTGCCCTCCCGTTCAAGCACGCCTTCACCCTGCATCTCCGCCGCGACGGCCTCAACAGCTTCTTTTTTCACCTCGAGATCGTTCCGCCGTTCCCTTGCGTCGCTCTCACTCTGGCGTAATTCGGCGGGGACGGTCGTGTTGTCCGACTGCATCGCGTTGTCGAGGCCGCTGTCGATCGCGTCGTCGTCGACAAGCGAGCGAGCGCGCTTCAGGTTCGCACGCGCCCGGATGGCGAGCAGTTCCCGCCGAACGAACCGGTCCAATTCCTCGTCCTTATCCTCACGTTGATACCGCTGCTCCGGCGTCTGGTTGAGGGTCTCGGCCTGGAGAGAAGCCTCCAGCACGGTTCGCTCGTCTCGTGCCGCTCCTTCCAAGTCGTCAGGGACCTCACCGAGCTGGCTGTCGATGTCTCCTTTCCACTCGTCGTGGGCCTCGTAATTGAGGGCGTCGAAGATAGGCTCTTCTAAGATCTCGTACCGCAGTCGGTCGAAGCGACTCCGCAGTTCCGTCGCTTCCGTCTCGGAGAGGTTGAACTGGTTGTTTGTGACGTCCCCGCCATCCTGAGCGGTCTGGAGCGGGTCGGAAACGTCGTTGTTCAGGTGCGCGTCGATATACGTGTCGAGCCTATCGTACAGCTTGAGTTCGGTCTCCAGTTCGGAGAGTTTGTCGTCTACGAAGTCGTCGATTTTGTCTTTCGCCGTTTCGGCCTTGCCGATCTCGAATCGGATGGTCTGCGGAACCGCGACGGTGAACGGCGCATACTTAGGCAGGTCGTGGCTGGGAGATAGCAACTGCGCCTGGTCGTTTGAATCGAAGTTCAGACTTGAGACGATGACGTTGGCCGCCGCCTCGTCGAACTCGTCTTTCTGTCCATTACTGTTCCGGTTGTCGAGTGCCCCGAACGGCATCAGGATGGTGTTGTGGAACGGACCCTCATCCTCGTCTGTGCGTGCGAGGTATTCGAGTTCGGACAGCGCGCCGTGAGCGTTCGCACGCCGCCTCGTCTGCTCGCCTATCGCCGGAATGATCCCGAGGAGATAGAGGCGACCGACCTCTTCCTTGATTTTTTTCGCGATGTCGAGGAATATCCCCGATCCGGTTCCCCCGCCCAAGCCGACGACCATATACGCGACGCTCTCGTCTCCTTCCCCCGTCAGTATCGGATCGAGTGGGTTGTCCGTTCCCGTATCGCTGGCATGAAACAGCGCCTTGCTCAGGGCCCGTCGACGGAGTACGCCCTTCGAGTAATTGTCGACGAGTAGGTCGTCGTCATCTTCCAACCACCACGCCCGCAGCCCGGAGGCGATTTCCTCAACCCTCGCCGGCGCAGTCAGTCCCACCTTGTCGGTGTACCTGTTTCCGATGCTGTCGATCAGATTGATGTAGGTGAGTTCGGTGTTCACCAGATCCTTGTCGACATCGCTTTTGCCCGCCAGCGCGTCGACCTTCTTGTTGATTTGATTCACCCGAGCTTTGTCGGAGTCTCGGTCGTCTGTGTCCGTGTCGACGATATACGCGTCGACATCTGGTCCGGAGTTGCCCTCTCGTTCCTCAATCGCCTCGCGCAGGATCCACTCCGTCTCCATGAACTCGTAGACGACCTGCTTCCCGGCGTTCCCCAGTCCAATCAGCATGTCGGGAAGAGTAGCCCGGATGTCGTCTGTACCCCCACCGCCATCGGTGAGGATCGTCCGACTGCCGTCCTCCCCCCTACCTCCTTCCTCTTCGGACATATATCAGTCATGTTCTGCTGCTGTAATGAATGTTGTGTGTAGTGACCCTTCTGGGCATCGCCGCCGGAGCGGCCGCCGTCGGCCACTGCGTACCACGCTGACACAGGTGTGAACGCGGATTTCAGTCGAAGCTGGAGACTGTCCACCGCCCATATGATAAAATTTTTGATATTCTGGTCGAGTGCTTCCCACGCTCGACCGACTCACCCTCGTCCTCGGGCGCACCGGCGGGCACGATATGGTTGTTCGACTGCCACTGCCGGCCGGCTCACACGAGTGCGGCCTGCCTGAATTTCTCTACCGCGCGGTTCGCTGCCTCCTGCTCCGCCTCGTTGCCGGTGAACCTGAGGTCACGGACAGGGCCGACCGCACCGGCGTCGGATACCAGATCCGGCCGGGCGACCGCTAAGTCACCGAGGCACTCGGTGGCTTGGACCACCGTCTCGGTGTCGTCGGCGTCGATGGCCTCAACGAGTCGTTCGGCGTCGTGCACGTCGAACTCGTCTGGATCGAGGGATACGAGTTCGCCGAGTGACCGCATCTTCTCGGTCGTGTCGGGGCCGGTCGCACCGGCGGCACCCGCGTCCGAGTCGTCCAAAGAGGCGTACGGACGGCGTTCCGTCCTGTCGTCCTCCTTCGAGGAGTTCACGCGGTCAGCGTCGAGTCCCGACAGTCTCTCGCCCACGAGACCCCCGATTGCGCTCCTAGCCTCGCCGACGACCCACGCTGTCCAGTCGGTGAGCGCGGCCGCCCCCCCGCCAATCCACAGCCCCACGTTCCAAGCCTGCTCGGCCACGCCCTTGCCGACCGCTGCGAGTTCCGCCCTCGCCTTCCACCCGACGGTGAAAACGGACACCAAGACCGTAAGTGCGACCAGCACGGGGAGTCCGGGGAGTCCCGACAGTAGTGAGGATCCGCCCCCCTCCTCGGTCGGGGTTGGGGTCTCCGTGGCCATCGCCGCCGCGCCGTCGCTAGCCGGGGTCGCCGTCTGCGTGGACGTAAGCGTGGGTGTGAGTGTGGGCGCAGGCGTCGATGCCGCCGTCGGCGTCAGCAACCCGGTCGTGTCGACCCGGAACGCCTCCCGGTGTTCGCCGCCGCGGACATCGGTCACGTACACGACCAGCGTCGTCTCGTCCGGGGCCGCGCCGATGCGTCCTTGGAAGCCGACGCGCTCTCGTGTGTCACCCTCGTAGGGAGTGAGTGTCTCGATCGTCTCGCCGTCCGGACCGACCGACTCGAGGACGACTCGCGTGACGCGACTGTCGCTCACCTCGCCCGAGAACGCCACTTCTCCCTCGTATCCGGTGGCGATCTCGTGCTCCAGTTCGACCGTCGGTTCCAAGTGACCGCGGTAATCGAAAGGCAGCTCGCGAACCCGCTCGTTCCCGGCCACGTCCGTCGCGACGATCCGAACCGTCTCTCCCTCCCCGACATCGGCCGTGAACTCGAAGTCGGTCGCCAGCCGCTCCCGAGCCGGCTCTTTCGTCGTGGGGTTCAGCACGAACGACTCTTGGCTCGTCCCCACGAGCCGGTAGCTCAGAGAGTTGAACTTCACGTTGTCGGTGACCGTCCCGGCGACGTGGATGCGCCCGCCGTCCTGCTCGAACCGGTCGATGTCGATCGCCGGCAGCTGCGCGTCGACCACGTCGATCGTCATCTCGTGGCGCCGTCGCTGACCGTTCACGTCGACTGCCTCCACGACGACCGTGTTTTCGCCCAGCCCGAGCAACATCGGCTGCGAGAACCGCTCGCCAGGGTCGTCGATGCGGTACGTGTCGCGTGTCACTTCGGACTGGCCCGCGAATATCCACTCGTAGGTGTGGCGGATCCGGACCCTCTTGATTCCGCTCTGATCCTCCAGATCCGCCGCGAGCGTGACGTTGGCGTGGTCGACGGTCTCTGTCCCCGGGTTCGTGCTGGACTGGAACGGTGACGTGTACAGTATCTTCGGCCCCGTCGAGTCCTTCGTCACCGTGACCGTCAGCTGTCGCTCCTCGCCGCTCTCGGTCACCGTGCGCACCGAAATCTCGTGTTTACCATCGTCCAGATCGAGTTCGACGAGCTCCATGACCGACTCCGAATCGGGCGTGAACGACTGCCGGACGCTCCGGTTCACTAGAATTTCGACCCTGCGGAGCGATCCGTTCGCCGTCGCCTCCACGCGAACGCTCGGGTCCCCTGTCACCACGAGTTCGTCACCGTCTCTCACGTCCTGTCCGTCGATACGAACGTCGAGCGTCGGTGTCCCCGCCGCCGTCGTGACGAGCGCCGCGACGACCACGAGCGTCACGGCCACCACTCTGACGCCCCGAAGTGTCCGTCCGTCCCTCATCGGCCACATCTACAACCCCGACGTGCAAAAAGTAGTCCGTCTATCCCGCCGGCCTCAGCCCTCCGTCCCGTGATAGATCCTTCCGTGGCACACCGAAGTCGAGCACCCGTCGGTGACCTCCACGCGTCACCGACGGCATCGGAGGTTCGTGCACCACAAGTTTATTTCCGCGTTTCCAGTTATTATGTCACGATGCCAATCGACTGGCCCGAGGGATTCGACCGTACCCCGCCGGAACGGCGGGAGCCGTACCCGCACAACTTTCGCGTCTCGCGGCGTGACGCCTTCGAGAATATTCTCACCCAACTCAAACGCATGCAAGGGGCCTCGAACGTCCGCATCTCGTCCGAAGCCGAGCACCTCACTCGCGACATAGATGTCCCGCGGGCGGACGCATCGCCGGACGACCCAGGGGTGGTCGTTCGGTTCGAACGGGACAGCAAGGAGTACGTACTGCCGTGTGACCGCTGGTCGTCGCTCCGCGACAACGCACAGGCGATCGCGAAGTACGTTGAGGCCAAGCGCGCCCTCGACCGCTACGGTGTCAAGACGTACGAGGACGAGTTCGAGGCCCAAAAGGTTCGCGTCGACTAACCACTACATGACGCCCGAAGAGAACGACTCGAGTGGACGGCCCCTCAACCCGACGAGAGCGGACGGCCCGGTGCTTCGGCCCGACGGCGGTCGGTCGACCGATCGCACGTCAGCACCGGGGTTCGATGGGTGGAGCGGGCAGTCCAAGCCGGGCAACACCGACGCGACGTACACCAGGACGTTCGAGTGGTCGTTCCGCGGTGACCGCCTCGAGTGGGACATCGAGATCCCGATCTCGACCTACGAGTACTGCACCAACCGGGCCCGCACCGGCCAGTACGCGATCTACCTCGCGGACCCGCTTCAGCGACCGTTCGTCGACTCTCTCGTCGAGCGATTCGAGAACCACTGTCGCGATCGCTCGCTCGGCGAGCACTCCCGACTGTACGCAGCACTCAGGTTCGTCCAGCACCTCGAGTACACCCGCGATGTCGACGACACCGGACACGAGACGTATCCGAAGTACGCCATCGAGACGCTCGTCCACCGACGCGGGGACTGCGAAGACGGGACGATACTCCTCGGGACCCTCCTGTGGGCGATGGGCTACGACATCGCCGTGCTCCTTCTCCCCGACGCCCAGCACATGGTCTTGGGTGTGGCCGGCGAGGAGTTCTCGGGTTCCAGCGTCGAGTACGAGGGAACTTCGTACTACGTCGTCGAGACGACGGATGTGGGCTGGGACGTCGGCGAGTTCCCCCCGCGGTACGCGAACACGTCTGTTCGTCCCCATCACCCCGAAGCACAGCCCATCCTCCTCCACGAGTGGGAGGCGACACCCCGGAACGAAGATTCCGCCGAGACACTATCTGGGAACGGAAACCTCGTCGACGTGACCGTCCACGTCTCGAATTTCGGAGACGCTCCAGCGGACGATATCAGCGTCCAGATGGAGTTCGAACGCCGGGATGGCGATGTCGTCGGTCGCCGGGCACTCACGGTCGACGACGGTCCACTCCTCCCGAGCGACTTCACGAAGTACGAGGGCACCCTCCGGGTCGACACCGAGCGGAAGGTTCGCGGACGCTGCCAACTCGGTATCGGCAGGCAACTCCACGACGAAAGCGAGAGCGACTGGCAGTGACGCTCAGCCCCCGAGTTTTATTGACTGTCAGAAATGTTAGTCGCGTACCGACCGATGACAGGGAACGACTCGACGGACGACGAGGATGGTGCTCGGCGGGTTCCGATCGAAAATCACGACGACGAGAAAGCGGAGTCGGAAGAGGAGACCGGTGAGGACGAAGACGGTCCCACGGCGATTCCGGTCGAGCGCCCCGACGACGAGAAAGCGGAGCCGAGCGACGAGGCAGGCTCGAGCAACGATGACGGGGCAGGTGAGGGCACCGTCGACTTCACCCCCGACGCGGACCGATGGCTGGGGAAGCTCGACGACATCAGGAAGCGGTGGCGAGAGGCAAAAGAGGAGGAACAGAAGCAGAAACTCCGCGACAAATTCGAGAAGCTATCATCCGAACTTCATGATAAAGGTGTTCTCGACGACGACGAAATGGCGGACCTAGGCGAATCCGACCAACCGGAGGAGACGAACGACGACGCCGAAAGTGACCGACAGGCCGAGGCAGACAACACCGTGGAAGCCGTCGAACCGGAGGAAACGGAGCCAGACGAACCGGATAGCACCGACGACGTCGAAAGTGACCGACAGGCCGAGGCGGACGACACCGTGGAAGCCGTCGAACCGGAGGAAACGGAGCCAGACGAACCGGACGAGTCCGTCGGGATTGACGATGCCGCGGAGGGTGATGAACAGGCCGAAACGGAGGCGGGCGAGCCGGCCGACGCCGAGGAACTCAGGGCCGACTTGGAGGAGGCGCTCAACCGAATCGATGACTTAGAGGAGTTGATGTCCGAGTACCAGCGGAAGAACGAGCGCGAACACAGGCTACTGGAGAAAGACGCGCTGGAGAGTTTCGCGACGCGGATGTTCGGAGTTCGGGACACGCTCGAACGGCTGCTCGAGTACGGCGAATGGGACGACGAGTCCGCCGACCAGCTCCGTTCGCTCCTCCGTCAGTTCGACCAGCAGCTCACGGCGAAGCGCATCGACGCGATCGACCCCGACCGCGGCGACGAGGTCGACAGCAGCAAACACCGAATCGAAGGGCAAGAGGAGGCCGAGGACGTCGGTCCGGGCCGCATCCTCCGCGTCGAGAGCAAGGGATACGAAATATCCGGGTACCCGCTCCGACCGGCCGAGGTTGTCGTGACGAAAGGCGAGTGAATCGGGGCGTCAGTCGTCGTCGCCGGCTGCCTGCTGCTTGCTCGTTCCCGACCGGCCGTCGGCGCTACCACCCTCGACGTGAATCTTGCCGAGTTCGTCGTCGTCGAGTTTCGATTCCTCGGGCTTGACGAGCTCCGCATTTACCGACAGGACGCCATCCTTGTCGACGGCGAACGTGACTTCGACAACCGGTTTGCGGGCGGGGAGTTCCGGAATCCCCGCGACTTTCCAGTCTCTGAGCTGTTCGTTTTTCGAACGGTCCTCCTCGTGTTCACCCTGGTAGACCTTGATTGGCAGTTCGGTCTGATTGTCCTCTTTCGTGGTGTACTTGGCCGATTCATCGACGACTTCACCCTCCTCGTCGGGCAACACCGTGTTGTGGGGGAGGAGGATGTCCATCTTATCCGTCCCGAGGTCGGTACCCAGTGACTGTCCGAGAATACCCTTTGTTTTGATCGGCCCCTCACCACCACCGCCGCCTTCGATATCGTGTTCCTCCGCGATGTGCCGGTCGCGCTCGCCCTTGGTGTCGAACGACGCGTCGCAGTGCCCCTTGGGGCACGTGAACTGCTCGTCGTTGCCGTCCTGAGAGTGGTCGTCAATGTGGTCGGCGAGTTTCCCCCAGAGTTCGAACGTCTCGTCGCAGTCCGAGACGGGACAGGCAAACGACTCCCCCGCGACGTCCCCGTCTTGGTCGGCCATGATGGCCGCTCCTTTGGCGACGGCCCAGTCTAGGTCGCTCATCTGGGTCGGTTCGAAGCCGAACCTGTCCTTGACTCGCTCTTTGACGGCGGGCATCTGGGACGACCCACCGACGAGCAACACCGTGTCGACGTCTCCGGTGTCGATTCTCGCCTTGTCGAGCGCCTCGTCGATTGGGGCCATCGCGTCGTCGAGGAGGTCCGACACCTCGTCCTCGAATTCGCTTCGTTCGATCACCCGTTCGGTGATCCCGATGGGGTGGGCGTCGACCATTCCGAGCATCGTCGCGTTGACCTCGGTCTGCTCGTGGCCCGAGAGGCTGATCTTCGCATCCTCTGCAACTTCCCGGAGGTTCTCCCGCGTCTCGTCGTTCTGCAGGGGGTCGACACCCTCCTCGTCTTCGATTTCCTCGGCGAGGAGATCGACCAGTCGCTGGGTGAAGTCCTGCCCCCCGAGGTGGTTATCGCCGGCGGTCGCCAGTATCTGGTACTCGTTCTCATCGATCTCCATCACCGAAATGTCGAGGGTTCCCCCGCCGAAGTCGTAGACGAAGACCGTACCGTTCTGGTTCTTGTCGAATCCATGAGAGATGGCCGCCGCCGTCGGCTCGTGGAGGAGATCGATGTTCTCGGCCTCGAATCCGGCCTGCTTGGCCGCCGCACGGGTATCCGACTTCTGATCGACGGTGAAATACGCCGGAACCGTGATCTGTGCCCCCGTGATGTCCTCACTGCCGTCGCCGTAGTCCTCCGCGATGGATCGCAGTTGCTTCAGGATCTCCGCAGAGACGTCAACCGGCGTGGGTTCGACGCCGTCGATGGGATAAGCGTGATCCTCTCCCATCTCCCGCTTGGCGTTCCGGATCACCTGGTCGGGGTTATTTTTCGCCTTGTTTTTCGCCCGCTTCCCCACGCGCACCTCCTCGCCGTCCTCGGAAAAGTACACGACCGACGGAGTGAGTCGGTCACCCTCGTTGTTCACCATGAGTTCTGGGCTGCCAGCCTCGACGATGCTCACTGCGCTCCGTGTCGTCCCGAGGTCGATTCCGATCCTCATCCCTATTGACCAATCCTCATGCTGGTTATTATATATTTCCACCAGCCAGACGGGTCAGTACGATTTCAAGAGGACGCGTCGGCTGTGAACGAGTCGCTACCTAATCGACACCGAGTTCGCATCGTCGTCATCGGCGTCATCGTCGTCTTGATCCACCCTAGACTTGCGAATCTTGTCCCCTGTATCCTCGATGTCGTCGAGGTCCGCGCGGAGTTTCTCGGCAGTGTCCTCGAAGCCCTGCTTTTCGAGGTCGTCGATCTGGTCTTTGACCGCCGCTTCGTCCGCGTCGGGTTCGGACATCTCGGCCCGCACTTTCGCCGCCTCGCGTTCCTTCTCGATGTGCGCTCTCTTCTCCGGGTCGTCCGTGTACGTCGCTTCGACGCTCGCGGTCGCAATCGTGCGGTCGTCGTCGTCGCGCAGTTTGACGTCGGCGAGCGAGTACGTGATCCCGGTCTGGTTGGGCGTTCCCAGCACCTCGAAAGTCAGCCGGTGCTCCTCTCCGGCGATGAGCTTGTCGGGGAACGGAATCACGACGTCGTCGCCGTCGAAGGAGAGCGGCACGGACTGCCTGCTCGGCGCGGCGAAGACCGCCTGTTCCTCCTCGTACGCGTAGAACGGGTTGCCGAAGTCGACCCGGAGCGTCGGGTTGGTCGCGATGGTGTCGCCGGCCTCCCGGATCCGGTCCTCCAGGAACCCCTGGATGTCGTCGCCGTCGACGATGTGAGCCGGCTTGCCACCTGAGTTCTTCGTCAGCGAGAGGAGTACGTCCTCCTTGTAGTCCTCGCCGATACCGCCCGCACTGATCGAGATGCCATCGACACTCATCTCGGCGGCGAGGTCCTCGAAGTCGTCGAGGTCGCGGTTGTCCAGTCCGTCCGACAGGAGGACAACATCGCGGCTGACGATTCCTGACCCCGACAGGTCGGTGAACTGTGACCGGGCCTCGACGAGGGCGTCGTAGATGTCGGTGCCCCCACGAGCGTGTATCTCCGCATCCTCGTCGCTCTCTGCCACCATCTCCTGGACGTCCTGCTGGTCGGCGTCGCCCCAGCGCGTCATCTCGAGATGGACCTCCGAGGAGCTGGCGAACGAGACGATGCTCACGAGATCGTCCGATTCGAGCTCGTCGAGAACCGAGAGCATCCCCTCGCGCGCCCAGTCCATCTTCGCCTCCCCATCGGGCGGGTTCCTCGTACCGTCCACACCCCAGTCCATCGACCCACTCGCGTCGACGACGAGGACCACCTGTCGCCTCGTCTGCCGCTCCTTGACGAGAGGTTCGACGACGACTTCGACGACCGATTTCCCGCCGTTTTTCGGGAACTCCCGGTCGACTTCAGCTCGTAGAGTCGCGGTCATCCCACGTACCTTCTGGACGCAGTGTCAAGTTTCTTGTCCAGCACTCGAAAGCGCCCTGCCGTCGACCTTCGGACCACGGCGTGCCGACCCATCTGGTCGGGATCAATTGTCCTCGGTCGCGTTAACTTTGGCGTGAGTTGTACCGGACGGCGAGGGCTCGGAGATATGATTCTGCTGTTTGAGGTTCGACATGGCTGAAACTATCTGCACATGAGAATGTTCGTCTCCCTATCTCCCAAAATACACGTTTGACGACATTCCGATTCCCGTGTGAAATCATCTGGAATCGGTATCCATCTTCGTCGAGAACGTTCACCAAGTAATCGACATCATCGACGAGAAACTCGACATCATTGAGTCGAATCACGGTTTCGTCAAGCACGACGTGATTCGGACTCGCTCCGCCATCGGACTAGATCGGCATCGTGTACTACTCGTGGACAACAGTTCGAGAACGCTCGACACCAACCTCTCAAGAGTCGAGGGGATATTCGAAAGTGATAGTCCTGCCAGATACATCTGAATACCGAGTCGCATCGCGAACTCGGGTGTCCGCTGGCGCTTCACAAACGAAAGTCGATCCAGTCGCTAATGCAACTGAGTCGGCTGATTTTGGCCATGGATCACGCGGAAATCAGAACGCCTAACTCTTCCCGCTTAACCTAACACGATCCGAACGGACATCTGGAACTATTCCCTGAATCGTCAATTCTAAAGTCGTGACTATAAGCGGTACATTCGAACCCGTGCTGGCATAGCAATTGCCGCGGCCGGTGACTTACCTTCAAACCAACTTCCTGCAACGCAACGATGTCCGGGGTCCGTTCTCTGAGAGCAGTCAGTTGATCCGCGAATCGACTAACTGAGGCCCGCTTGACGTGCCACGTGACGAGCCTCAATTGTTCATCTGACTCGAAACGAGTCATACAGCGAACCCTAAAAAGGTCCTCCCGACGATTGCTGCAGACATCCTCTATATTCAGTAGACCAATTCTATCAGAAAATAAGGAATTCAGCCAAGTGTCTTCGAGAGTGTTCCGGGCGTGACGCACGCCGATTTCTCGCGTACAATCGAGCGACGGAGGCTCTGAGGACGGCGGTCAGTGCGTCTCAACTCAGACTCTCCAGAACGCACCCGTACCATGTCATCCACTACTCCCGACGACGCGGACAGCCAGCCCGACGAACAGGCCGTCTTGAGCCACCTCGTACAGCGACTCCTCCAGCGCGAAGGCGGCCAAATCCCCCTCGAACGAGTCACCCTCCGGGTGAGCGACTACGTCGACATCGGCGAGCAGGCCGCTGCTGACCTCATCGACGAGGGTGCCGACGCCGGAATCTACACGCTGGAGCGAGGTGCGGGTGGAACGACGACGATCACCGGGGTTAGCCCGCAGGGACCCGAACCTGATATTATCGTCGCGGCCTTCGGGGCTGCGGCGGACACGCCTGATTTCACCGTCATCAGCGTCGTCACCGAGAGCATCGACCAGGCGGTGCGTGACGCGGGCTACGAGACGTTCAGTTCCCTTGCTGATGCCGGCGCTGACGACCTCACCGGGCTGACCGGGACGCTCACCCAGAGCCGCGCAGCGGCCATCCTCCAGGAGGCACCCCAGCACGTCCCCGTCGGGACTCGCCTTGCGACTGCCGCCGCCCGGCGATACGCGCGTCGGCTCGACGCCGAGACGGACCGTGGTGTGGCCCGGGTTGTCGACCTCGCGACCACCGACATCGCCGTGGGCGAACCGGTCTACCGAACTGCGGGACTCGATCCCGACTCCCTCGAGGCGCAGTACGTCAGTGCCGTCGGTCGCAACGCCGACGACCCCGTGGCGACCGGCCTGCACGTTCTCGACGACCCGGATTACCCCGACGTGCCAAAGGCCGCGACGCACCCCGACGCCGGCGACGACGCGCTCCCCGTCGACGACACCGGGCACGTCGTCCCGCCGGCGGTCCCGGTCGAACCGCGACTCCAGCTTCCTCTTGACGAACTGCTCGCGAAGAAACTCGCACGAGGGCTGGTTCCCGTCCGCCTCGTCGGGCCGCGCGGCTCGGGAAAGAACTACCTGATCAAGTACCTCTGCCACGAGACAAACCGCGGCTATGTCTCGATCGATTGTGACGAGGCGACCCACACGGAGGACCTGTTTGGGCCGCTGACGCCCACCGAGGACGGCCTGATCGTCCCACGGACCGGGCCCGCCAAGCAGGCACTCCTGAACGGGTCCGTGTTGGTGCTCAACGAGTTCCCGGTGATGCGAGCCGGTGCTGCGATGGCGCTCCATCGCCTGCTCAACGAGGGGAAGTTACTGGTGAAGGCCCACGGGGAACTGGTCGAGCCGCACCCATCGGCGCGGATCGTGATCACGATGAATCCGCCCACCCGGGAGTACCGCGACTCCGAACCGATGAACTCCGCTACCCGTGGGCGGTTCCGCGCGCTCGAACAGACCTATATCCAGGACATCGAAGTCGAACTCGACACGCTTGACGCGCAGGTCAACGGTGGCTCCCGCGTCGTTGACCGTGGGACGCTCCGGAAGGTCGTTCAGTTCGCCCACCAGACTCGCCAGAACGAGAACTGGCCGACGCTGTCGACACGGAACCTCGTGATCGTCTGTGAGCACATCGAGGACGGCGCCGCGCCGAAGGCCGCGGTGAAAAACGAGGTGTGGGCAGTTGCGGAACCGAATTAGTATCCTGGAGACACCTACGAGACGCTTGATGATTATCTGTGAACCCCGCGATCGCTCAGTTCTGTCGTTGCTGACTGGTGAATGCGATATATTCAGTTTGGGTGCCAAACTATTAGTGCACAGATCGAGAAAGACGGTTCATGAGTGAGAAACAGCCTGCCTGGCCAGCGGGGATGGACGCCGGCGAGCGCGTCCGGCACGTTGCGTTCACCCGGACAACGCCACGGAATGCCGGGTGGATCGCGACTGAAGCCGACGTCTCCCGCGATACGGCCGTGAAGTACCTCTCGCGGATGGCCGAGCAGGGCGATCTCGAAGTCGTCGAGACTGCCGAGGGGACGTGCTACAAACCAGATCCCGTTACCCAGTTCCTCGACGAGGTCCGCGACCTCGCAGAAACACACTCGCAGGAGGAACTCACCGCGGAACTCCGAGACATCGCCGACGAGATCGACCGCTGGAAGCACGAGTTCGACGTGGAGTCGCTTGCCGAACTCCGCCAGTCAGTCGGCGACGACGACCTCTCGGCCGAACAGCGCCGCGAGCGCCTCGACGTCGTCGAAGAGTGGGAGTACGATGTCGAGATGCGCGAGGCGATCCGGCTGGCCATCGGGCTCAAGGACTCACTCACCGAACTCGGCGCGGGGACGGACTCAGGATTCACCCCGGACAGCCAACCCCAGGAAGGCTGACTCCGGATGGTCCTCTTTCTCGCAGGCGGCAGTGGATACACCCGACGACAGGGACTTCGTCGACTCAAGGAGCGATTGGAGAACGTCCCTGGGGCGTCGAACATCCGGTATGAACCATCCGCGATCAAGCCAACGGCTGTCGTCATCGATGTCGACATCGAGATGTTCCTTGAAGAGCCGTTCCCGCGAGACACGGGGCGGCTCGAAGTCGTCTGGCGTCCACGTGAAGAGACGGACCTCCAGCGGGTCCAGTGGATCGACGACGCCATCAGTCTGGGCTGGCACAAGGACCGCGACCATCCCGACCTCGGAACGACGCACTTCCAGCGCGAGACGGGCGACGAGACGACTCCGCACCGGGAGCCGGCACACATCGAGGTAGAAGCCCCGGTGAGCTTTCTTGAGGTCTGTCTCAACCGACTGCCAGAGCATATTAAAGAGACTGGCGACTGATTATCTTCCTATGGGCAGGGAGTACGACCTCTCCCAGAGCGAATATCTCGCTCAAGAGATCGAGTCCACGCCGCATATCCGCAGTCGCCGGATCACCGTCCGGGATATCGGGGCGCTGGTCCACAAACGTAAGCTCATGCCGGCGACTATCGCCGATCGATTCGAGCTACCTGAGGCAGCCGTCCACGAGGCACTCGTGTGCTATCACCTGAATCATGAGTACTTCGCTGAACTCGACGTGTCCCGTCGGCGTTCAAACGAGGCCGCCATCACGCCCGACGACATCAGCATAGAGGAGCCTGTTGACGCGAGCGAACTTGATGTGGACTGCTAGTAAACAGCATAGCATTGCGAGTCCGAATTGAATCTAAGCGCACCCGCGTTCGGTGAACCAGCCTGAAGCAGGCGTTGAAATTGGTTCGGGGCTGGTCGTGGGCAGTTACCCCACGCCAGTATAATATTCCGGACAGTGGGGTAACTACACCCACGGGATTTAGCTCACCCAAGGGAACAGAGAGGTCCGACACCTCTCGTTCCTCATCATGTCCGATACCAATTCCTCGATCACTTCGAACGCCTCCGTCGAGACGTTCACTCCCGACGTCCACGCCCGGGTGCGGGCGTCAGCCGGTCGACGCGACCGGCTCCGGGCGTTCCTGCAAGGCCATCTCCCGACCGGCGTTGACATCGAAGTCGTCCTCACCCCTGCGGTACAGACGGCGGCGGTTCTGCCTGCCGACATCGACGCGCTGGTCAGCAGTGAGGCAACCGACCTCGAACGACAACAGGCCGCTCAGTTGCTCGAGGGCATCGACGCAGCGTTTCTCGTACTCGTCACGACCGCGCCAGCCCCGCTGGAGCGGGTGCCGCTGAACGATCAGCTCACCGCCGACCACGCCCACCAGTTCGGGCTCGCCTTCCACGAACTCCTCCACATCCTCAAGACCGCGATCGCCTCAATCGCCGCGCTGCTCGATGCCGAAGTCGACCCGGAATACCATCAGCACGTCCACGAGTTGATCAACATCGTCGAGGACGGCGCAATCGAGTATGAGGCCATCCATGGCGCGAACTTCAGCGACACGGCCGAGATCCGGCTCGAACTCACCCGCCGAATCCACTCGCAGACTCCCGACGACCTCGGAGATGGGCAGCAGGCACGGCTCTCGTTCTGGGACGCGGTGACCACCGCTCTGTACGACGCCGCGGTGTACCCGACCGGCATCACCGAGGTCCTGCTCGACGGGGACGACGACCGCATCGGGTTCGTCTCCGAAGCCGACGAGATCGCCTTTCGGTCGGTACGAGATGCGGTGACTCAGCTCGCCGTCGATGCCCTCGCTATTCGAGGTGTCGACCTCGACGACGCGACCCACAGGCACGACAAGACCGCCTCGGTCGAGCGGGCCCGCCGCGTCATCGACACCTGGACGTCGACGCTCCAGCCGGTCGTCGCGAGCGCCGTCGAGCCAACAGGCGACTCGCAGAGCCATTGTGGCGCTGACCCGGGAACTGATGGGCACGACCACTTGTCGCAGGAGGAGGGACCTGCGAGTACTCCCGAGGCAACTGGGGTCTCGGTCGATCGCGAGGCAACGGCGGACCCGTATCAGGACGTGTTCGACCATCCCGCGGTGACGCCGGATCCCGGCATAGATGATACGGACGGCACGGTCAGCTCTCCCGGCCCGGATACCGAGGATTCCACTGGTAACACCGCATCGACTCCAGTCCACCAGAAGGAGGACGATCAGAAACGTGACCAAGAGCCGTCGATAGCGGACGGCGATTCAGCGTCGCGAGCAGACTCATCCATCGAGAGCAGCGAGGAGCCAGCGGAGCACCCGTCGAGATCCCACGCACTCGAGGCGGCTGTCAAGCGTGCTCGCGAAAATCGGGGCGATTCGGGAGACAGGACTGATCCATCGTCCCCATCAGCTACAATAAATGAACGAGCCACTCCCGACGACCAGTCGGTCCAGACACCACTCGATGCGTTCGACGCCGGAGCGAGAGCCACCGAATCTGCGGGGACTAACAACCTGAGCGGCCCCTCGAACGATCCAATCCCGTCTGGCGAGGATGATCAGATAGAGCATCGCGATGGAGATGTCGAGACCGCAGCAACGGACGAACCGGTGCCGGGGCCAGCTCACGAGCGCGTCGAGCGGGCCGCACCGTCGCCGACAGAGTACGGACAGGCGCTCAAACACGACCGTGAGGTCGCCACACAAGAGGCGGCCCGAGAGCAGGTCGACCGGGAGGCTGTCAAGCGAGAGCTTCGCGACCTCGGTGATGTCTTCGATCGGCACCACCAAGGCGACGAGGATCACCGGGAGGACGGGGCCGAGTCATCGACCGAGACGGGTGCAGGTGGAAACGGTGCCGGACCGGAGCGTCTCGACGACGTCGTGTTCGTCCCGGTCAGCGACGACCTCGCCCCACCGGGGCAATGGAGTGCGGTCGAGGACGGCGCCGCCCGCGTCGCGAAGGTCCTCGAAAAGGAGCTCGCGCTCGAACGGCAGCGGGGAACCCGGAGCGGACTGACCGCTGGTCAGTACGATACCCGCGCCGGTCATCGGCTCGCCATCGGCGATCCACGGGTCTGTGAAACTCCGACGCCTGGCCGCGAGAAACGCTACGCCCTCGTGCTCGTGCTAGATCGGTCGGGGTCGATGCGCAACGGTAGCCCCCCGAAAATCGAAGTTGCAACACAGGCGGTCGCCCGACTCGCCGTCGCTGCCGAGAAACTGGGGATTCGTGTTGCCATCATTGATTTCATCGACGGTCAGGCTCGCCTTGCGAAGCCGTTCGCCGTCGAGTCGCGTCACGTCCAGACGACGCTGCTCGATACTGACTGCGGTGGTGGGACACCGCTAGCCGAGGCAATCGGGCTCGCCCGGACGGTTGTCGAGACACAGCGTGACGACCCACTGATCATCACCGTCACCGACGACCGCCCCAGCGACATCGAGGCGGTCACGCGCGAGCTCCAGGCATCGTACGCTCCGGTGTGCTCGTTGACCATCGCGACCGACTGTGACCCTGGGACGTTAGCTCCTGATGCATCGGCGCTGGCGCCGTACTATGAACGACAGGCGGCGGTCTACGACGTCGACGCCATCGACGATCGTCTCGACCAGTTCGCGAGTCTTCTGACCGGACTGTGACTCGTCCGCTCTGAATTGGTGAGAGAACAGTCAGCATGGCTCTGTTGAAAATCACCGCAAATTGAAAACAAGCGGCGCGCTGAATGTAGAGGATATAATCAACAACAGGGGTGGCATTCGTTCGTCAACTACGGAGTGAGACGGGTATTCGGGTACCTCGGAGCATTCAATTATCGGAGTCCAATTCCCAAAGCAATTCAAAACCGCCGATGATGAGAGAAACGGAGATATTGAACCACTCGATAACGGACTCCCGGTCGATCTCCTCCAGTGATTCATCACCGGGATGAATAACTGCGTTTCTGAACCCTCGATTGCCGTGTTCACCGTGGAACTCGTGCCACAACGTGCCGTACGGGCCGTGAGCATCGGTGAGAGATGAACCCGTAATCTCGTTCAGGGCGTCCTTTGCGAGATCCTTGGAGTAGACGTTGCCGTATTTGTCTCCGAACTTCTCTCTAATTCGGTTTCCCGCCTCACCTTGATCACAGCCGTTCAACACATAGTAAAGAGAAATCAACCGGAAGAGACCACCATCTACAGCGGAGGTAAGTGGGGGTACAGCTGAGATGAGATTCCCGCGAAGAATTGCCTGCTCCGCCTCACGAAGGAGATCAACCCACGCGGGGTTCGTCCCATTCGCCCGCGAGAGCTTCGCATCGTACACCACTTCCAGTTCGTCGCCCGTCTCAACCACCGAATCAGCTTTCTCTTGAAGATTGGCGGTCACGACTATCTCTTGTGGCCCGATGGGATGGAGAGCAACAAGGACGGATTCACCCAGAGAAGCGCGCGTGTAAGAGTCGTCGAGCCGCTCTATTGGGAGTCGATTGTCGCCGCTTGCATCTTTACGCTCGGCACCGAGAAGCTGGACAGTTTCGAATTCGTCTCCGGAGAAGAGGTCGTTGACGATATGACGGCGTGTCTCGCCGACCGTCACAGTGGTAAGATTTCGCATCTTGCTACCGCCGAGAGCAAACGGGAAGCCGAAGTAGGCGTTTCCGTCCAATTTGTAAAGCGTGTAGAGCAGACCATTCTCCGGAAAAAACCATGTCTCGCAATAAGGGCAGACAAGATACGTGTCAGGATTGATGCTCTCGCCTGTCGGTTGGAGATGAAGCGTGTCTATTCGATCTTCGCACTGGGGGCATGTTAGATTCGTGTTCCCTACACTAAGCTCGCTTGAGGGAGTCATAGATAGTTGAATTCCAGGGACCCGTCTACTTAGTCATACAGTGGGGCTAGTGACAATATCAACCGCTCATCCCAAAAAGTGATGACGACCAACCGATAGCAGATTCGCGCCCTGTATTCAGCAGGACCGCCCAAACTTGTCAGATGTTGAGAATTTCAAGAGCGCCGTCTGACCGAGCCACCCGGTACGGCCTCGTACTGGTTTATCAACCACAGGGGAGTGAGGCCATGACGACACGACGAATTCAATCCAGCAAGGGGAGCCTTCCGCCGCTCTCGCTCCCGCCAGGAGCGCTCGCGAAGACCGATCAGCAGCACCGCTACGACGTCGACGACGAGCCGCCGACCATCGAACCGATCGAACATCGCATCCGACTCGATTTCATGACCGCGGGTCCAGTTCATCGCTCACAGCTCCTCGACCAGCACAACCCGTGGACGGCCGACTCCAGCGAGGCTGACCCGTGGCGGGAGGCTGGCCAATCGAAGCCATTCGGCTTGCTGTACGCCGAGGAATCATGTCGGCGAACTCTCGCCGAGGAACGACGGTACTACAACCGTGTCGAGGCAGACCCGTCAGCAGAGTTGGACGACGTCCCCGCATTTCTCGCTCACCGGTTACAGATGTGCCGGGAAACTGATGATCCGTCTGCCGCCCTCGAGGAAGAACGAGCACGTCGCGAACGCTGGTACTCGACGGTCATCCCATGGATGAACCTCTATCACGTCCTCAAACGTTCCTCATACGGCTCGCTCCTACCGCCGTCGGTCGGGCGTAGCGCCGACATCGACGAACTTACTGAGCACAACGCATTCGTCGGAATGGTCGTCGTCGACGACGGGGCTGACATCCGGACGGTCGCACGAGAACACGAGATCCCCGGTCGATTCGTTGTTCACGAACGCGATCTCTCCTCGAGCGCCGTCGAGTGTGCACCGTCGCCGAGCGACTTCGGAATCGACCTCCCGGCTCCGCTGCTGGTCGGTGAGTACGCCAGCGGAAGCCGATATCCGCTATTGCCCTGGTCGGACGGGCTGGTCTGCTCGTGTCCGTATAAACACGATCGGCCCTGGCGGGTACTGTGTAAACACGAGCTGCTGGCGTCTATCATTGCCGGCGGCGTCGACTCGATTTTCCTGCCGGTCACTCGGGGACTGGACATCCCGCATCGGGCGCGACGGTTCGTGAGTCCGGCCATCGCCAGCCGTCACACGCCTCGGACCAACTCGGAACTTCACCGATGAGTCTCCAGCGAGAGGATCTGCGCACGTAGATCGCCACGAGGTTACCCCACAAACTGATCCTGTTCGTCTCTGTGGGGTAACTCAGCGACAGTTAAAATTCAAACTCTCGGGACCCGGCCAGACTCGGACCAGAGAATTTTTCGTCGCGAGCGGAGTTATTAATCGGTCTCCCCGTCAAGAGATCACATGTCTCCATCTGGTGAGGAGTCTCCAAACGACGGCGACGTCGATCTCGACGCGATCCAGTCCGATCTATCGGACATGCAATCCAGCCTCGCTGACCACTACGCCCTGCTCGAACGTGGCCCCGAAATCCGGGACGAGCACGTCATCGAGAGTGAAGTCGAGGTCGTTGTCCCGCCAATTATTGCTGATTACGTCCGGGCGGTTGTCCGCGAAGCTGCCGCGATGACCGTCGAGGAACGTGACCAGTTCCTGTACGAGGAGTTAGTTGGGTTCGAAGTGCGGACCACACGGTACCGCTTCCCTGACGGGGATGTTCTCGAAGTTGGTCCGGATAGGGTCGTGCTCAGGCACCCACCTGATGGGAGTGTCGAAGGATAGTGGCCGGTACAGGAATCTCGGTGTCATCGATCGATGGAATGTCGTAATTACCCCACGGTGCAGGATGCAATTCTGAATTCGTGGGGTAACTCATACCCTCTGGACCGCTCTAGCCGAACACAGCTCATTGGAGGCGTTCGTCAGCCACACGTCAGACAGTCTGCGATTATTTAACATGAGTAGAGAACGAATTGAGGCCACGAGTGATTCGAGCGTGAGGAGTCATGTTTTCAGATGAACCGCGGTCGTTACCCGACTGGATCGAGCGGGGATACGACATCCTCTCGACGGAGATCACCGAAGGCGATCACGACGAGGGGATTCCCCGCAATCGCGCTCGCGATGAGTTAGTTTCCCACGAGGATTTCCCGGACAATCCGGATGATGCGGACTATGCGATTGACCAGCTTCTGAACTCAGGGTGGCTGTACGAGGTTGCCGGGAACCTTCGAGTCACGATACCCGAGGAGTAGGCACGACGACGGCCGTCCTTGTGGCCAATCGGGAAATCTCCTAGCGAGTCGGTTCTATGAGAGTTCGAATTTTGGCTGTTGAGGGGACGGGTCGACCCAGGGACGTTCGAGACAGCCTCCCGCGAGGGACGAAAAATCCGTCTCAACAGTCGCCGAGCCACCGTTAACCACCGTTCTCCGAGCAGAATATCCCGGATCTCTGAGCCAGTAGTTAGGACTGTGCGCAGTGCGCACACTCTGAATGTTCATGCTCCTGAACGACTGATTATCGGTCTCACAGGGCGATGTACAACCCAACCCACGCTGAGCCGACTGTCGACTCGCCTGATTGCGAGAAGACAGCCGAGGCTCCCATCCCAATATTCGAACGCCGAGCGACGGTCGTCTCGGCGTTGGTGATTGGTGTGACGGTCTTCGCTGTCGCCGGTGCCGTCTTCCTGTTGGGAGTTGGAGCTTCCTCAACGGAACTCAAGTCGCCGGTGATCGACGATAATCCGCCAACTCACCGGGTGTTCTTTGAGAACCAGCGTGGGCAGATCCTGTGGGTGTATGATGTCTGGGTGGCCGACACGGATCCCGAGCGCTATCAGGGCCTGAGCGGGACCGAGACACTCGCCGAGGATACCGGTCTGCTGTTTGTCTACGACCAGGAAGCTGCCGACCGGACAATCGTGATGCGTGAGATGCACTATCCAATCGATGTCGTCTTCATCGACGGATCGGGAACCGTCACGGCGGTCCACTCGGCAGCCTCCGAACCCGGAGTTCGCGACGACGAGCTCACGCACTACTCCGGACGAGCGCGATGGATCCTTGAAATTCCTCACGGAACCGCGGAGCGCCACGCCATCGTCCCGGGGACTTCGATTCAGATTACTGGGCCGACGCATGCGTTCGACCCGCAGTCAGCATCCCATCAGGAAGGTAGTTCGAGATGAAGACACCGACACGATCGCCTTCCGAGACATCCCCGTCAAGTCGGCTGTCGCCCCGATCCGGACCTTGCCGCCGACATGTGCTGAGTGCCGTCGCAGCTGCCGGGGTCAGCGGGCTCGCTGGCTGTATGAACATCCTCGGTTCTGAGGATCGTCGAAACGAGCCGCCATCGGCAGAGATTTCAATGACGACCACTCCTGACGAGGGTTCAACCTCGACGACGCCATCTGACACGTTATCGGTGGGTTCGGCGGATACCGACGAACAGTCCACAGCTGAGGCGCCGACGCCTGCAATTCAGACCGACGGGCCGGTCGACAGTTCTTCGACGAACGACGCCCCCTATGACGATCCCGTCGATGGGCTCGCGTTAACAGGGGTAACCGTCCGGATGGGCGAGGAACGCCAGCGTGACAGTATGCTCCGACTAGACGATCAACTCTCCGTCGATATTGAAGGCTCTCGATTCGAGATCCATGGGCGGGGCCACATTGAGTGGGAGTGCGACACCATCAGGCTCAAAACCGTGATTGTCGACGGTCACCATGCTCGGGTGTACGCTGAGACCCGCGAAGTGGATTCCTGCCGGACTCCGGACAATCCGGCGGGGCTGGGTCCGTGGGCGATTTCGTTCAGCATCACGGGACGATTCGAGGGAGGCCAGCCCGACGCACTAACGGCGAGTATTCAGGGGCCCTTCATTCACGACTCGGGCGTGTTCGTCACCGAGCCGCTGTGATGCTTGTGGATTGATCGACTGATCTCTGTTTGCTGGCGGTTTATCGATGGCAACGGGACGAGGAGGCTCACCAGACGCGGCCTCCAGATAACTGATGACCCATTCCACCAACCAGACGGATCTCTCTAACCGATTATCGCAGCCCAGCCACCCGTCCCGACAGATCGGTTCGCGAGCAGGATGCGCTCCTGAGAGCTTCGTTACCCCACGCATCCGAGTAATTCGCTTCTGTGGGGTAACGTTAATCGAACGGAGCGAGCCAATTGAGTCGCTTGGGCGGTACACGTGAGCAGAACGAATGTCGGCGGAATTCTCGAGGAACTCCCGCCGGAAACGCTCCTCGAGACTGACCACTTACGACTCATCCGCGCCGGCGTCGCCTGTATGCACGACATCGAGACTGTTCGGGCGTATGTTGCTCACGAGAACCAGCATCGACGCCGACGTTGGATACTCCAAATGCTTGCCGATCGTGCTGCGTCGCTTCGGGAATCTGCCCTAAAGGACCACTCATCGTAGGGCCAGACTCATAGTCCATACTGACGAATTGCTATCACATACCAGAAGGTGACGACTGATGGGAGCACATCCACCCAGTGGCGGCGACCGTGATTTCGTGACGATCTTCAAGACCGGCTCGGTCGACCGAGACGACTATCCAGAATTGACTGAGAACCTGCTCGAAGGGCGGACGCAACTCGCCTCGGAGACAGGATACTTGATGAAATTCGGCGATGTCTCACACCGAGGCCTGACCCCCTTCGATGTCGCTTCACTCCACGACGTTCCTGCGTATCCTCTTCCGGAGGCTGCGTTGGAGGCACTCCCGGCGCACGTTCGGGCCGACCTAGAGCGCGACGGCGCAGTCCAGATGTTCGCTGTCTACGATCGGGACCAGCACCGGTTCGAAGATGTCGCCCTCGCCTGGGAGGAGCAGGATTTCCTCGAACGGATCGCCGAACTGGTGGCTGGCGATTGCTCGCTTCACGAAGCGGTCGACTGGACCGTCGTCGAAGAGGCCGAGCGCTACACCATCGCTCAGTGGGCCGACATCAGAGGCGTCACCGAGGACGCTGTTCGGTCGAATGTCAACTCTGCTCGCGAGAAGTTGCTTGCGGAGGAAGATCGTGAATCGAGTGAAGAATCGCCCCTAGGGTGATTTTCGCTTTCCGGCTCCCAGCAGCATCGACAGAGTAGCGCTCGAATAGGTTTGAGGCATCCCGAGCGGAAGCTACTTCGACGATAGCGCGAGTAAGTCCGATTCGGTCGAAAGTAGCCTATTCTCGAGTAGCACCCTTTATCAACAGAATCAAGACAGCCCTCGCAGCAAAGAACTACTCAGAGAATTCTTGATCGTCGAGTTCCTCATTTGCGAACTCAATCAACTTCTGTAATCTGTCGTTGAACTGGTCCTCGAATTCGGTGTGGAGCGCATCATCGTACATCCGAAGAGTTCGTCCTAGCCCGATGGCGGCAAGCCAGTCTCGGAACTGATTGCTGTTCATATCGTCGACGGACATACTCAGCGCATCCGTGTTCGAACCAGCAGCCCATAGTTGGAGAAGATCGAGGTCATTCACCATCGCTAATCGAGCAAAATCAGCAAATGCTGCGCTCACATCCCGAGATAACTGCGTGTAGGAGACTGAGTCATGGTCAAGTTCTCGCTCTCCCTCCAGCAGTTCGTTGACGTAAGAAAGCGAGCGCACCGACAGGAATCCCTCTCTATCAATCGCCATCGGTGGATCGGTTTCCGACTCTGCAATATCGGATAACGCCCGTCCGCAGGATCCGCAATAGTGGTGAACTTCTTTGGCCTGACTTCCGCAATTCGGGCAGTGGAGCATACTGCAAGCTACGGGTTAGAGGTACTGAGACTTTGCTGGTGGAGATAGCGCAGCATTGGGCCAATAGCATCCGCAGGGTGAGATTGAAATTTGGTGGCTGTAGGAGAAGATTATATTTAAATCACAAACGAAGTCGGGATATCGGAATAGATGCCCTTCATCGCCCTATCCTCTGCCGAAGAAGGTCGTACTACAGTTCTTCCAGAGAACGTAGAGGACGGAACGGATGTCATCTGCCCAGCTTGTGGGGGAACAATGCGACCGCGGGGCCCATTCGAGGATGGTCGTGCCCGTCATTTCTACCATGTTATCTCTGATCCAGGTATCTCGACAGTCAATTGCTCCGGAGACGAGTCGGATCCGCATCGGAAAATGAAGTCTCTCGCAGTATCAGCGCTACGACAGCGGTTTGAACAATACGCTCGCTGCGAACCTGAGGTTACCGTTGATGTTTCCAATACCCCGACGCTTACTGATTCCCGCCGTGCGGATGCTCTCGTCGAGTTCGCCTCTGATGACGCAAATAACTACCTGGGGCGTGGATTGATCGTTGAGGTGCAATACGCACACGACGACAAGGATCTCGACGCGGTTACGCACGACTATCTCTCGGCCGGATATAGCGTCTACTGGGCCAGCCCTGACGATTTTACGAACGATCGATTCCGTATTGAGGAGATGGTCGTCGCATTCGACCAACAAGCCGAGACTGCCTTTGCAGCTTCGTGGGCAGACCCCCCAAAGGTCGATCCGCCTGAAGAGTATTTGGAGGGTTTCGTGAACTCTGAACCCCTGACCTTCACCGACCCGAATCCGGACTGTAACCATACCTGGAAATACGGAGGGAGTGACCTCCACGACCGGTATTTCTGCAAACACTGTCGGCTTGAGCGCTGGAAAGACACTGCTGTAGAGGCGTACATCTACGATGAGTCAACGATCAAGACAAGTTCCGATCTTGCTGACAGAGCTGCTCAAGCAGCGTTCGAACAGCGACAAAAGGAGAATCATCAACACGTCTGGGAACCCCGCGGCGAGAATCGCTATCGATGCCGGTGTGGCGCCCGACTCAACGAGCACAAGGGAAAGCAGATAATCTCAAATGATCCGTTCAAAGATTCCCCCGAAATGACGACCACAGATCCCCGGTACTGCGACCACATCTGGGAACGTGGGGACGGGTGCATGCGCTGTATCTCCTGTGGCCTCGAGGATCCGCTCTAACTAGTTTCATCTTGCTCTGATCTGCAGGCAGGAGAGATTATTTGCTCACTGAGATATTCTTTGCCGGTATGCCCTTCCGCGGTCGTCGTGACGGTCGACCGGTCGTCCCCGCCATTATCGACAATGGAGAAGCCGTCACCTGTCCGGTATGCGGCGGGACGATGTACCCCCGATCGGCGCCGGGCAAGTCCCGACACTTCTACCACGTATCAGACGACGCCGGCCAGCGCTGCTCGAATAGCGGCGAGTCGGAGACCCACGAACATGCAGTCGCTCGTGTCGAGGTCGCTCTGCACCAGCAATTCGGAGAAAACGCCCTCATCGAGACAGAGGTGGACGTCGACATATCCGAAGTGCCGACACCTGTGACCGAACGCCGGGCCGACGCACTCGCGACCTTTGACGATTGGAACCCTTACTTCGGGGAAGGGATCGCCGTTGAGGTACAGCACAGCCACGAGGACAAGGACGTCCATCAGGTGACGCATGACTACTTGACCGCTGGGTACTCGGTCGTCTGGATACGCGCGGCAACAGTCCTTCTCGATACGTTCAACTACGACACGGTCGGTGCCGAATTTGAGCAAGATGACGGCTCTGGATACGCCCAACGGACGAGCAAAGCATGCCGATTTACGAACTGCCAAGCGCTCCTCTACGACGGGGAACATGCGTGGGGGCGCGTGCCGCCCTATGCCCATCCCCGCGGACGGGATGACCTGATTACGTACGATATCTGTACTGCTCAGGGTTGCGAGCTACGCCGGCTTCACGAGCCCGACGGCAGTTACACCTACACCGCGAGCGACGAGCACGGCCCCGACTTTCCCCTGAAAGCGCTCAAGAACGCAATTGTCCGTGAGTACGACCGAGACCCGTTCTGGAAGTGGGCAGGAAGCCAATATCATAACGCGCAGGTGGAGAAACTGCTTGCGACACGACCTGAGATAGAGCGCTGTCGGGGGCCGAAGGGGTTTCACGAATGGGGACGGCGAGAAACACTCTGGACGAACCATTTCGACCAGCCGTTAATCGAACTCCGCGAGTGTATGTACTGTCCCGTTCGGTTAGTGACGAACCATCGAGGGCGGTCAGGACACAGTACATTCTGTCTCTACGGTCGAGAGCCCGATGTGGACTGGGACGACGTGTATTTCCAGGCCAGCCCTCCCGAGTGCGACCACTATCTCTACGACGAGGATGCGATCGAAGATTACTGCCCTAAGTGCGGTGCGACGATGGAATCCTCAGATACAACTCTCCGCGACCACACAAGTTGGATTCCACCATAAATTAGGGTCCAATCATACGATCCAATTCACTAGCCTAAAATGGTTAGAAGCGCTTGCGAGTAAAGAGAACGCGGGTCCGAGAGACTCACTTGCTCCAGTAGATGGTGAGTCTACACTTTGAGAACGCCTTGATATTGATACAACAACAAGAGATCCATCTATTTGTGTAGGGATTAGAAGACCCATCTTCTGCTATTATGATAGCTGCGCTGCAGTTTCATAGGTTCTGCTTCCGCTTTCGGTGTCAAGGATATACGTCTGAATTGTGGGAGAAGTGTTAGTCATCTGTCCAAATAAGAACGCAAGTCCAGCTGGCGTGGCCATAAAGAGATGAATGGTAGACGTTTCTGGAAGGCGATTCATCGCATCCCGAAGGTCCTGCTGGAATACTTTTGCCGCATGTGCTGCTTCAGGAGCTGTTAATCGGTCTTTTGAGTCCTCCTCAAATCCGAATTCCAGAATACCATTAAAGTCCGGTAGTTTGGATTTCGTTTTTCCGACTTCCGGCTTCACATCATCGGTGATGTTCACTAGAACCGCAAGGTCTGAAGCAGTTCGATCAATCTCTTCGAGGTCGCTCTGTAAGTTGCTCTCTTCCAGGTTTAGATTGAGCCGCCATGACGAAAAATTCCCATCCTGATCTGGTTGCATCCACGCAGTACTAATCCCTCGTGTCTCCGGAAGGCAGTATCCGAGCGAGAATACTGCCGGGAGATTGGCCCGCCCTCGAAAACGAAGCTCTCTTCCTGGAGTCTCTTGCTGAAGATAATCGGTCGTTGTACGTAACGCTGGGAGTAACTGCTCATTCCATAGGGATCCATCTGGTATACCGTCGTCAAAGTGGGGTGACCAATCAATACTCACGGCTAGCTGAATATCATGGGAAGGTTTAACATACGTGTCCAGAGAGCATTCTACTGGTGAATTAGACGACAGACGATTGTGGATACATTGTAGTCGACGCTCCAACACAGCATCAACTACAGCATCAAGAGGCGGAAGCTGACTGCTGGTCTTCTGGTTCTGTCCCAATTTGTCTAATATCGAGTTAATGATTCGGCCAATAGCTGAGGAGGAAGAAGAAGTCTCCTCCACTTCCAAAGACTCCATATACCAATGGGAAAGGTCGTATGGGGATTCTGCTTTGGACAAGATTGTTTCCGCCTCGTCATAATCAACACCCGGAGCTAGAACAACAACGACAAAGAACTCATCATCACCCCGCCACCGTTTGTGAAGTTCAGGGAGTTCTGTCTTGAGAATGACCGGGGACTGAGTAACATCACTACTTATAATTGCGACACCACCAGCCAGGTTCGAGTCTTGGAGATCTTCTCGGATTTGTTGCTCTAATGGATCTGGACCGATGTCGTGAACGTCACGCCAAACAGGTATCCCGTGATTCCGGAGGGCAATTTCCAGCTTTTCGGCTAAATTCTGTTGTGAATGTTTGTAGCTAATGAAGACATCCCCAGCTGGATTAGTCATTGAGAGTCACCTACTCTCGCATTCGGGAAGTTAATATCTAAATCAAAACTACTCGTCGGTCTACTTGGACCATCTGGCGGTCCGATATGCTCAAGTTCCTCATAATCACGATTTCGGTGGAAGAGATAGGCTCTGACGGCAAGCGTCTCTGACGGGTTTCCGCCGACAAGGAACATAATCGGATGGGGACATCCATACTCATCAGTCGAAGCAATTTCGTTCATTTGAGCCCGGTCTGAAGAACTCAGCTCCGCAGATCCGCCGGGGTGATAGTGCCATTCTCCCAGATAGTGAATACCCAGACTATCACGAGCCTCTCGCAACCACTCGTCGACGCGTTCAGTACCTCTGGTGAAAGTTGTGGATCCTTGATTGGAATCTCGTGGCGGATCACTGGCACGGATAATCCGTGCGACCGTTTGCTCTAGAGCAGTCCCAGCTAAAATTCCCCCTGTCTCAAGCGGATCTGCCTCGACGCAGATATCAACAATCGCTCTTAAACAACTAGCAGGTATCTCTACCGACACCTCAGAATCTGGGGCCACCCATTTTTCAATATCCTGAAATGGCGGCTCTGCCTCTGAAATCGTAGGCGTGCCATCGTCCCCAGACTCAAGGACTCTGAATTCAGTTCCCCGAAGACCTAACGATGTATCCTGTTCAAGTAGGCGTGTAATCGTTCCAGCCCATATCATGACTTGATCCATACGAATCACTGATGCTGGATGCCAGCAGCCAACGCGCTCAGGAACTGCGTCTTCACCAGGTTGCCACTCAATCTGTTCCTGCAACCGCCACGGTTCGAATTCTTCTTGAAACTGACTAGCCGGAAAACTCAGAGAGTATGATGCGAAATAGAATAACCGGTTTGCTCGTCTACCCATAGACGCCGAACAGAAGAGAACCGGCTCCTCCCACCTACAGGAATTCAGCGCTTGAAGAACAGAATTTGAGGCCGTACAATCGATTACCACATCTACAGATTCAACCACCTCTAATTGGTCGTCTTCCTCCAAAGGAAATGAAACAGAAAATCCATCAACATCGATATGCGGTGATACCGAGTTAAGCCTATTCGCGAGCGCCTCAGCTTTATTCTCTCCCACTTCAGGGAGGGTTAACGTGTGTCTCGCTAGATTGCCAATTTCAAAGGTTTCCCCATCGACAATAGTGAGGTCGTGACATCCGTCCCGTACTAATCCCTCAACAACGGTACTCCCGAGTGCACCGGCACCAATAAGAAGAACACTAGCTTCACGAAGCGGATCTTGGATATGCCCCCGACGAGAGAGCTGTTCGCGAGCCCAGTTGTCTGAATCAAGCCAACGGATAGAATCTCGAGAAAGATCTACTCTAGCCGCGATTTCCTTTCCTCTGGGGGTTTCCCTAAACCCGGGTAACTCAGATGCGGATCTAACATCAGAGAGTTCGATACCCTGCCAATGGATGAGTTCCGAGGATCCTCCGACCTCACTAGGAATTGGAAACCCTAAGAGGAGACAATTGAACGCATCATCTTCGACGATAGAATCTATATTTGCCCGGAGTTCAAATGGATCAATAGAGGAATCCTCCAGTAAGTTTGCCAAATCACTCCAAGTTTCAGGCACCTCCCAAGGAGGCTCGATTGGGGGATCCTCCAGTAACAGCCATGCTCCACGAGTCTGAGAACAGATATGTGAACTAATGTATTCTCCCCACTCCGGATGATACACGACATTGTCGTCTTCATCTCGGAACTGCTCCGTAAGGAAGACATCTGACGGCTCGGTAAGCCCCACGAAGTCAACGAACCCCCAATTACCAAACTCGGATCGCCAAAGTTCGAGGGATTCCGCTGTTTCATTGAATGCGACTCGATTCTGAGGAGCAGTGTTCGTGCTGAATATCGGAAGTTCAAATGGCTCTCCTTCCTGACGGAGTTCTCCCTTAGATGCTGCTTCTAACCACGACAGAGCCCGTTCCAAGTGCCATCGAAGACGTCCATCCGGAGAATTTGGTTCCCCCGTTGCGCCCGATCGCCCGATAATATGTCCGTAGCGAGCCACACAGATGTTCCCTCTTCTCCAAGGAGTATCTTCGTCGCCTGCTACGTTGAGGCGTTGGTGAGGGTAAGTGGCTGTGGTACTCCCTTCTTCAGCAGGGTAAATCCGAATGCTACCTCCAGGATAGGTCGGGTCGATAAGAACGAACCACGTGGACTCCTGTGGAATTTGAGAGGTGGCCTCAATTTCGTCTGGTTGAAGCTTGACTTCAAGAACCCATTTTGATCCCTCTTCGTGCTGAAACGGGCCTTCAACAACCGTGACACCATCAAGGGAATCGAGCGAAGAGACAGCTGCTGTGAGTTCAGAGGGTGGCATCACTAGTCTAAGAATTGTTATGCAAATCGCTGGTCCGAGACACTCGTTGATTTTGAGGAGGAGTCGAGATTGACAGATTTTTCTCCACCATCATCAGAATCGCCATTTCCGTATTCAGGGAAGGAATCGCCAAGAAGATCAGACCACAGATCCCGTGATACCGACTTATCGTCTTCTTCGTATGCTTCTCGAGCTAACGTTGCTGCCTCCCCAGCTGCTTCATGGAAGGCAGCAAAGTCGTCTCCGTCAATTCGAGCAAACACGTCGATCTGCGGAAGTCCTCGAGCAGGGAGAGTGGGTGTGTCATTCATCCGAGCTTCATTTGCATAGCGCTGTTCAATAGTTTCGAAAGTACAAACGATCCCCTCAGCAACGCTATCGATATAATCAGGACAGCACTCGCCGACTAAATGCTCGAGGGGGTATCCCTTTGGGCGTTCAGGTTCAGGAATCTGAGTTCTTCGCCACCATTTGATTGCTTTGACGACGTTTACGTAATGACCGTCTGTTAGGTCGTTCTTTTTTAGGGTCCACTCGATTGTGGCGATGGGGTGTGTTTTATCCCACTCTTCGAGCCGTCGGTCCGGAATATCAAGTGGCTCGTCTCGCCACTCTTCCTCATTCTCGTCAAGAGTCAGTCCAAATGCTTCAGCAACTCGGCTTGATTGGTTTGTGTCCAATCCTTCGCCGACCTCTAAACCGCCAACCGAACCGTCTGGCCGAAGGGCTGCTTTAGCTGCCTCACTGGGGGACGCAGTCAACACTAGATCAATCTCAATACGGTCTTGGTCAATCTCATAGGCCCGATCCTTCCTGGTCCACTGGCCTTCATAGTGCTCTTCTAAGAAAGGCTCACATTTTTCCATAGCTTCTCGTGGGGTTACCTCGTCTTTGTCCAGGTCTGTAACGAATACAATATCAACATCCGATTTTTCATCTCCAATAGGTCTGACGGCAGTCCACCGCCGATAACTCCCTTGAAGGAAATCCCCAACATAGAATTCAGTTATTGGGTCGTCATTTCGGAGTAATTCACGCAGGGTTTCGTGCCCCTCCTTGTAATCCTCAATATGCTGGTCTGAGGGACGGATATTCGTCAGAAAAGTCTCAAAAAGCGACGGAAGGGTTGACATATAGTAACAACACTCCTACTGGCTCATAATGGTCACGAGAGAGGAGTGAAAGTGGAATGGTTTTCTATAAGCCAGAATCGATTTCTTCGAGAGCTTCAGTAGCCACATCGCCTAGTTCGCCCGCTTCGATGTGCGAATACCGTTCACGAACCATTTCTTCGGAGTTGTCGAGATATCGAGCAGCGACCGTATACCCGAACGCGCGAACTAGCACCTCGCCCATCCCACGACGGCCACCGTGCGGAGCAAGATAATCGTGTTTCGGATGGTCGATATCGATTTCTGCGGCCCCCGAGAGCCGTTGGAGAATGGACCGTGCGCCGTCGGTCGTAATCGACGGCGGTCGAATATCCTCATCGAGCGCTAGCAGGAGGTCACGAGCGTACTCCTCACGACGCTCAGTAATTGCTTCCGAGCGTTCCCCTCGTTCGGCTAGCTCTTCGCGGACGAGTTCTGCGAGCGTCCGTTGGTCGAACGTCGGAAACACGGGCCAGCGCTCCGTCGGCGGGTCCATCAGCTGGCGGTAGCTTCGCAGCGGCGAGATCACCGGGTCGGGGAGACTCGCGGCGTCCCACTGCTGTTTCTTCCGGTAGACATCCATACTCCCGTCCTCGAGCGAGAGATCCTCCCAGCGGACGCCGCGCCGGCGCGGGTCGTTCGGGTCCCGAAGGAACTCCCCAACCCGAACGGCGGTGTACGCGAGGACGAACACGAGGGTTCGGTCACGGGCCGCCTTCAGCGCCGCGTAGCGCGCTCGCTGTTTGTCGAGGGGGGCAGTATCCTCCGGGAATGTCGTGTACGCCTCGATGGCGTCGCGGGATCGTTCGTCGACGTGGCGGGTGAGGGCGTGGCGCTGTTCGGACGTCCAGGCCTGCTGATCGCCGGGCTTGCGGCCGTCGTCCTCCGGCAGTGGCGCCATCGCACTCGCTCGTTGTGCGTAATGCGCTTCGAGATACCCCTCGTTGACGCACCAGCCACACCACGCAGAGATATAGCGATAATAGGTTTGTACCGTGTTCTGTTTGAGTCCCCGATCGCCGGCAAGATGCCGGGCGTACTCCCGGAACACGCGTTCGTCGAGATCGTCGAACGTGGGGTCGCGGTCGACATCATCGGGGACGACCCCGGTCCAGTCGTCGTTACTCCGGTCGCCAGCGGCCCACTCGGCGAACCGCTCGAGTTCGCGAGCGGCGTTTCGTCGATAGTTCCCACCGTCCCCACCGCGGCCTTTCCCCTTGTCCTGGAGGTAGCGCTCGAAGGAATTCGCGAGTGGCTGATCGGCACGGTTTCGAGGTGTACCCGGAGTCATGATTCTTCGTTCGCGTACTGGTAGGTCGGACGGACGTCCTCGAGAAGTTCTTCGATGATTTCCCAAAGGATCAGGGAGGGGGTCTCGTGCTTGAATCTAATTCCCCAGCGGTCCTCCGTATTGGCGGTTGAGTATTGAAAATGCGCCTGTCCGAGATTGGGATGGTCCTCGTCTTGGTGCCAGCCGGCGTGAAAGCCCGTGTTCGGATCCGTGTAGTTGATACGGAACCAATCGTCTGGATCCTGTCGATACCACTTGATGGTGAGTTCCGGTGAATCAGGACCTGTCGGGGGATCAAGACGGCCCGGAGCGAAAATCGCTCGCAGCTGCTTGGCCTCGATATCATCAGGAACGAACTCGACCGCCGTGATCTGTGGCACACGATCGAGGACATCCCGCTTTAGCTGCGCATAGAGGTTCGCGTTCGGATCACCACCTGGATGCGGGACAGACATCCGTTAGCTGTTGGCCTCAGCAGGTTCTGTCGTCGGAGCGAGGAAGTCCCATTCGCGGATGGCGAAGCCAACGATCTGGATCCGTCGCTGCAGGTGCTCCCACTCACGGGCAATCTCACGGCGACGGTCTTCCTCGTCAGCGTCAAGGGACTCGTCAGCGAGCGTTCCGCGAAGTTGGTTCGGTGACTCAACGCCGAATTCGTCCTCCCAGTCGCGGATCTGCGTCTTCATATCGGCGAGACGGTCCGTGAGTTCCTCGACAGTGTGCCCGCTGTCCCGAAGACGCATCGCCTCCTGCATCGCCTGACGGCGATAATCAGGGTAGTACGTCGTGTGGGTGCCGCTCTCGTCACGATGGAGAATACCGTCGTCGACGAGTCGTTCGAGGACGCGCTTGGTTGGTTCGTGTGACCAGCCCGCTTCGGAGGCGATCCAGTTGGCCGTCCGCGGCTCCGACAGCTGCCGGGCGGTCATTCGAACCCGGTCTTCACCCGTAGTCTGGCGTTCCATCAGGCTCTCGGAGTTCGATCCGTCTTCGGTCATACAACATCGTTCGAGCTGCGTCTTAATATAGATTGAGGCCATTAGTTCTATATCGAATTCTTTTCCTCGGTATCGTCCCGAGTTCATCTGAGGAGACTCAGAGAAACCCCGAACCTCGGTCTTGGCGGCTCTACCCTGGGGGAAGCGGCGTCGTGAGGCGGTTACAGCGTTCGTGCTTCACCGACGGCGTCGGGGTACTTCAAAGTAGTCATGATTATTGGGGTAATCATGAGCAAATTTAAATCAGAGCAAAAATACAGAAATCTTGAGGTAGAAGGCCTTGAGAAGAGGAATTCGTGCATTACAGAAGTTAATAAACTGTATGTCGCTATACAAATTGCGGATTCTGTGGGAGTTGAGACTACGGCGGGTTTAGCGGGGCTGTAATGCGTGGTTTCGGGCGAATTTTCGAGGCGAATCTGCTCCAGATTTCCTCTCGATGGCCATCTCGTGTCGTACTACCAACTAGATCGGTGAATTTCCAAGAATCCCGACAGCGTTGCCACTCAGGAATCCGCATTGCCCCGGACAGAGTACCGCCCTATCCAATTCCGGTCTCCTTCTTCAGCAGCGTCAGCGTATTGTCCGCCGTCACAATGGGCGAGTGTTCGTACTCATCCGTCAACTCGGCTTGGACGAGTAGATCGACAGCTCGCCAAATCGAGTAGAGCAGACACGCGAATGCGAAGTAGAAGAACCGCAGCCCGAAATCGATCGACGTCGTCGCGGCCATGAACCGCTTAATCGATCGATAGCCACTCTCGATCTCCCACCGATACCCATACTCAGTGAGGAATCCACCGCCACGGTTGGACATGAACACCGAGTACTGTCGGTGGTCGTCATGCTCTGAGTCTTCTTTCCGGCGGTAGATCAGCGTCGTCTCATGCCACTCGTTCTTGCCGAGATGGAGCTTCCGGTCGGTCTCGTACCGGTCTTGGTCGCGCTGGAGTAACCGCTTCGCCTGGGCTTTCTCGCTGGTCTGCATCCGCTTCGGCACGACGTAGGACAGTCTCCGCTGGCTAATCATCTCCAGGACGTGTTGGCTATCGAACTCCCGATCCATCAGGACGTTATCGACGTGAACAAGGTCCTCAGCCGAATCCAGCAAGTCCTCGACGATCTCCTTCCGACTCTCACCTTTCCGTACCGGGCGAGCATCAAGGACAAGCGGGACAGCGTTGCCGACCAGCTGGACTGTCGCCCACTGGTAGGCGTATTCGTCGTTCTTCTCCTTCGTCCCGATAATCTCATCCTCGTGTCCCGTCCTATCGCCGGTAAAGGGATCGTCCTCAGTGATGTCGATGGCGACAATACCCGCTCGGAAGAACTCCTCTGTCTCCGCGAGCTCGTTGATGAGCTGCCGGAGTGCCTGTCGGTACATCTCGCGGATCTGCTCGATGGAGAGATCGCGAATCTGGTCGCGATGACCGTGTCCGAGTGGTGTTCGCTCACGCGTTGACTCATGGATGAAGCTCCGGGCGCCTTCGTTGGCAGCCAAGTTCTCACGGAGTCCGAGATAGGTCTGTAAGCCCCAGTAGGCGTTTTCGGGAATCTCACAGCCCTCGCCACGATTGAGCGAGAACGCGGGGAACACGACGCGACTGACGTGCTTGGTAATCGTCCCAGCCTTGTCGAGGATGGTCTGATCGTCAGGGTCCGATTCAGCGGTGTCGTGGCCTCGATCCGGGAAGTTTCGTTCTGGTTCGCGTGGTACGGCGACATCCGCGTTCTGCGCTTTGATGAGGATCGTTCGAGCCGCTTTCTGGACCGTCTCGCGGAGATCTCGCGTGAAGCGCTCGTCCCAGCTGCGCCACAGTGTCGATTGGTTGGGGAGTGACTCCAAACCCAGGCGTTCACAAAGTCCGGGGTGACTATCGAGATACTCGAGGAGTGCTGTTTCGTGCTTCCATCCGTGGAGTTCTTTCAGCACGAACACGCGAAAGAGGGTGTCCATCTCATAGCGTGTGGAACTTCCGTAGCGATCATGGGGGTCGAAAATAAAATAGGCCAACGGGAGCGAACAGACGAACTGCTCAAGCGATCCATGCTCGTCGTGTGCGAACCACGTTTTCGCGACAGACCGCACATCTGACTCCAATCCGACTAACGAGCTTCGGTCGTGCAAAGGTGTTGAGTCGTACACCGGCCATTCAACGTATGGTCGCCGGGAGATCCGTCGAAAGACAGTTCGGTGAGATACAGGTGTCGAAGCCACTACGAGACATTGAGCAACAGCCGTTCAAGAACGCGTCCACCATACGGTGGTACCCATCCAATGGGTGGTAGCGTCACAGTGATACAGGTAGCTTCCTGACCCATCACTCGTATACACCTCTTACCTCCTAATTGTAGCACCATTTATCCCGTGCGCATGAGTCGGTATTTTCATGGCTCGGCTGGTTTTCGTGACTATTCCGACCGGAAAACGCGAGGCTGTTCTTGATGTTCTTGATGAGGAAGGTATAGATTATACGCTTGCTGACGAAACGAGCGGGCGCGAATACACCTGTGCGGTTCATTTCCCCCTTCCAACGAGTGCTGTTGAGCCGGTGTTAGACAGCCTTCGAGAAACCGGTCTAAACGAGGATGCCATTACAGTGACCGTCGAGACGGAATCGGTCGCCTCTCGTGATTACGACCAGCTCGAAGAGCGATTTACAGAGGATTCTGAAAGCCCTGAACAGATTGCCAGGGAAGAACTTCAAAGCGCTGCCAAGGATCTCGTCCCAGCTTCCATACCGATATATGCTGGCATGACTATCGTGAGTGCGATCATTGCAACGGCAGGATTGCTTCTAGACTCTGCTGCAGTCGTCGTGGGTTCGATGGTAATCGCACCGCTCATTGGTCCCGCAATGGCCGCAAGTGTCGGCACCGTGTTTCGGGATCGTGATCTCTTTAGAGACGGTGTCAAGCTGCAGATCATCGGGGCCACACTCACGATTGCGAGTGCGGCTCTGTTCGCGATTCTCGTCAGAACAGGGAATCTCGTTCCTCCGGGATTGGATATCCTATCTATCTCGCAAATTCGAGAACGATTTCGGCCGGATGTCTTGTCACTCGTGGTCGCCCTTGGGTCCGGTGCCGCTGGAGTGATTAGCCTTGCTTCGGGACTCTCTTCGGCACTAGTTGGCGTCATGATTGCCGTGGCACTCGTTCCGCCTGCAGCGACCGTCGGCATCGCTATCGCGTGGGGAAACACGGCACTCGCCGTGGGCTCTGGCGTATTACTCCTTGTGAACGTCCTGTCGATCAATCTCGCCGCACTTCTTGTGCTCTGGTATATGGGATACCGGCCCGAGAAATGGTTCTATGTGGAGCAGACCAGAAAGACGTTCATCAAGCGCGTTGGCATTCTCCTGATTAGCATTCTGGTTCTTTCTGCGTTTCTCGGCACGGTGACGTTCTCCTCGTATCAGACTGCCACTGTCGAACAGTCAATCCGGGACGATGTCCAGCAGATTCTCGACGAACCGGCCTATTCGGAGTTCGCTCTTCTCGAAATCCAGTTCGAATATTCGGACAATCTTCTTGCTCAAAGTCCCTCTCGCGTTACTATCTTGATAGGGGCTCCGAGAGGGGAGGCACCACCGGAACTAGGTGATCAAATCAACACCCGTATCGATCGAATCGCCGGTCGAAACGTAGCTGTACAGGTTCGGTATCTGATCATCCAGGAACCCTCATAAGTCTGACCACAGCCCATATTTATCTCAACAGAGGCCAATCATCCATTAGAAAAAACCGTCATGTATCAACGCATTCTACTACCGACTGACGGCAGTGAAGCCTCGGCGACCGCGGCTGAAGCAGCTGTTACACTCGCCGATCAGTTCGACGCGGAACTACACGTAATTCACGTCCTCGAACACGACCAAACCTCCACAGATACTGATGGTATCAATACCTCCGCCGGAAATGGCGAGGAAGCAGTACAAGTGGCTGTCGAATTGGCTGTTTCTTCTAGTGTCGAGGCTACGAGGAGGATCATTGAAAAGGAGAAGTCGATTCATCAAGAGATTCTCACCTACACAGCCGAACACAGTATCGACTGTATCGTGATGGGAATCCGGGGCAGGAGTGAACTCAGCCTCAGCCAGGCTGTCCTCGGGAGCGTCGCAGAACTAACCCTACGCGAGTCTCCCGTACCAGTCATGACTGTCCACGAGGAGACGGTTATCGATCCAGATATCGGTTCGGTACTCGTCCCAACTGATGGGAGCGAGTGTGCACATACTGCCGTTGACCATGCGGAGGAACTGGCGAGATCCGTCGACGCGAAACTGTATATCATCTACGTCGTTGAGATAGGACAGGTACTCAACGGCGATAGAGTCCGGAGACTACGAGAAGCGCTTGAAGAAATCGGTGAGAAGGCGCTAGATCTCGCCCTCGAGAAGGTCCAATCGTCGACGTACTTACCGACTGAAACCTCGCTATTGACTGGCCCGCCCTATCTTGAAATTGTCAAATATGCGGAGGAGCACGATGTCGATTGTATCGTAATGGGGACTCACGGTCGAAAGGGAATACGTCGGTTCCTCCTGGGTAGTGTTACCGAACGTGTAGTTCGCCGTGCTGATGTACCTGTCATCTCGGTGAAATAGGTTTGTCAACAAAACTTCTACCAATGCCACAAGCACCTGAACGCCCGTACTAAAGCCACGCACCAAATTGCGATGCTAGCAGTCGTAACGGTAGCCAGTATCAGTTGTAACGGTGCGCTGACGCGTACGAAATCAGTGAACTTGTGCCCGCCTGGGCCGTAGACTATGCGGTCAAAGACAAAGTAATTGTAGCGGCGTTGTGATGGTTCGCCTATACTGGAATGCGTCTTGTTCGAATTCTCGTTCGATACGAGGACCAATACAAACTTACGTCGGTCTTGGAGGAGAAGAACGTAGACTTCGTGTTAACCCCCGCCGAGAGCCCTCAAAACTACTGTGTCGTCGAATTTCCCCTGCCCGTCGGCGCTGTCGAAGATATTCTTAACGAGGTGCGGGACCAGGGGATTGACGTCGGAAAATATACCGTTGTTACATCTCTCGAGACAGCAACGACGCAGAACTTGGCCGAACTGGAAGAAGAGTACGTTGAGGATTCATCGGATATCAAGCGGATTTCCCATGCGGAATTGCGTGTCGAAGCCCAAGAGCATAAACCCCACATCCGGACGTTCATCATCCTCTCCGCGTTGAGTGCGATGGTCGCTGCTGCCGGTCTCCTTCTCAACTCTGCTGTTGTCATCACTGGCGCGATGGTCCTCGCACCATTCCTTAGTACGATTGTATCAGGGAGTGTTGGACTCACTATCGACGACCGGTCGCTCATCGTCGATAGTATGACCCATCAACCGATGGGGCTCGGAACAGCAATCGTCGGCGCGGGAGTTGCAGGCTTTCTTTTCAGGATATTGAATATCATACCCGCCAATCTGTATCTTCGCTCAATCGATCAGATCCACAATTTCAGCACCCCGAACGCGTTGATCGTGACGATCGCGGTTATTGCCGGGGTGGCAGTTGCGCTCACGGTCGCAGCCGACATCTCCTCCGCCTTTGCCGGGATAGCCGTTGCGGCGGCCATCGTTCCGTCAGCGGCTACAATCGGGCTCGGCCTAGTTTGGCAATCTCCATCTGTCGCATTTGGGGCGCTGGTACTCCTCCTCATCAACGTCGCGACTATCAACGTCGTCTCGTTCCTCACGTTTTTCGCTCTCGGATATCGATCTGAAGTCCTCCGATATATTCAACCAGGATTGACGTTATCCCTCCGGACAACCGGGACTGTTGTAGTCATTCTCATCACGATTCTAGTCCTCGGATTTACGACGATTACAACGTACCAGTACGTTGCGTTCGATCAGACCGTCAATCACGAGGTCGAAGAAGCCCTCGATCGGCCCACGTATACAGAATTGAGTCTCGTCGAAATCCGGACGGAAAACCAGTTAGGTTTGTTTAATCAGGAGCCACGGGTCACGATTGTCGTTGCCAGTAACTCCAACCATCGGTATCCAGCGTTACCGTCCGTGCTACAACAGGAAATCGAATCGAACCTAGAGCAGAGTGTGCAGATCCGTGTCCAGATAATCAATTACCGGACCCCGGGAGTAGTGACGAACTCTTCGACACAAGCGAATTCGATAGATCAGCAGGTCATCTTAGGCAGGAATATCATATTGCCTACTGCTGAAACCAAAGCGACTCCCTGATAGCACTGCGTCGCTACTATGGCTGAATTCACCTTCCATTTCGTACTCATTCTGGCTGTCGTTTACGGGACCAGCTATAGCCTTCGGTTCCTCGAAAGCTACGGGATTCCAGTCGTCGCAATCGAAATTCTGGCTGGAATCCTCTTTGGGTCAATTCTCGGCATCGTTGGGCCAGCATCACCGGGGTTCGACTTCCTCGTTACGCTTGCAGCGTTTGGTCTCTTACTGATTATGTTCCAGGCGGGCTTCGAACTCGATCCAGGTCTCATCAAACGCGAACCGTGGCGGGTAGGGTTAGTGAGCGTTCTCACGTTCTTTGTCCCGTTCCTGTCAGGGGTGGGTCTCGCTCTCTACCTCGGGTTCACGCCCTTTGCAGCGTACCTCGTCGGTGTCGTCATCTCGACTACCTCTCTCGGACTTGTCCATCCGCTACTGTCCGATCTCGATATTCTCCAGTACGAGCAAGGGCAACTGATACTCTCCATCACAGGTCTGAACGATATTTTCTCTATCATTGCCCTTGCATACGGGATTGCTCTGACCGGTGGGAATCCCATCTTTGCTGGATTAGCTGTCACCGGGGCTCTACTGCTGTTTTTCGTAGTCATCCCGTTGTTTTTCTTGGATTGGCTCAAAGACGTCGCGCCAACGAGGCTCGCTGAAGATCCGGTAACGACCAGTATTCTGATCACGGTCGCGCTTGCACTTATCACCGAACGTCTGGGTATTCATGCAGTTCTCGGTGGCTTCTTTGCGGGACTGTTGCTTGATGAAATCACGATCGATGGTCCAGAGATAGAGGCCCCAATGCGACCAGTCGTGACGCTCGCCGCCTCCGCATTTTTCTTCTATGTTGGAATGAATTTCGACGTCAGCGCGCTCTATTCTGCAGGTCTCACCCTCATCCTCCTCGTCGTCGTGATCGGCATCGGTTCGAAGTTCGTGAGTGGACTGGTTGGGGGATATGCGATGAATATCGGGGGTAAGACGACCATGCTTCTCGCATCCTTGATGCCTGGTCGGTTGAGTATTAGTGTGGCTGCCGCTGAGATCGGGAGAAGTCGAGGGATAATTTCCGCAGAGCTATACAACGCGTTCATTATCCTCTCGACGCTCTCTGTGTTTATCTCAACTGGAGCATTTCAGTACTTCATCCGATACTATCCCCCCGATAAGAGTGAAGAAGAGATGTCTGACGAAGCCAAAGAGCAAATTTCTTCGGAGGGCGAGTAATTCTCACGTCGTCTTCGGAATGGTAACCTAATGGTGAGACAGTACTGAGATATCGCTATCGACGGAACGTCATCCAAACCCTTCAAACTGGGTGTGCTCAGGTGGGATGCCGAGTTGTTCGGCCGCCTTGACGAGGCAGGATACCGTTGCGTTGAGACCACACGCATGGACTTCGAGTGTCGCGACGGGTCAAGACGGGTATCGATCGGATAGCGAGGAGGTTCGCTCCGATAGCGCTCGAATTCTGGGGGAGAGACTGATCATCGATCGTGCCGTCTTCGAGGTATTTTGCGAGTCTGTACTGGATGTAGAAAGTCCATCGACCGCGGGTCCCCGCAGTCCGAACAGTCACAGTTCGGCCCGTGGTCGTGTTCGACGTTACTCATCGGCGACTTCCGGCTTTCGGGCGATAATAGTCGCGGAGACGAGGAACTCGCTCACGTGGTAGTCGTCATCCCAGTCACGGATGTCGACATGGGAGGCGTCAGCATCGAGTTCGAGCGTCGAACAGCCCATCGTGGCGCTCTGGGTGATTACGCCGACAATCTCAGTCGTGGGAGCCTACCTCCTGTTTTCACTCCTCGTCTAAGAGAGCGCCCCAACCGCTGAGACCGAGCTGGATCGAGGTGATCCAGATAGTAGTCGTACTGATCGGTCCCACACCGGTAACCGTGCCCGAGCCCGTCTTTCCGGCGATCTTCGTGAAAGCCACTCACCGAACAACAATTACAGGAACGGGCGAGTTGCGGAACACTTTCTGGGCGACGTTCCCGACGACCAGTCGATCGACCAACGAGCCGCCGTGAGTTCCGATGACGACCGCATCGAAGTCGTCGGCTCTGTTCAAAATCGCCCGAGCCGGGTGGCCCAGTTGAACCTCGGTCGTGATCTCGACATCGTACTCGGCGGCGAGGTTCCGGGCGCCATTGAATACGTCCTCCGCACGCTCTTCGGCAGCCTCTTCGAGATCTTCCTCGAGAGCGAGTGACGTGGCTGTTCCCCCCCACGGTGACGGTTCGCCCACGACGTGCATGACAGTAATCTCCGCGTCGGGGTGGTTCTCGAGGGCGTACTCAAGCGCTCGCTGGGCCATTTCCGAGTCGTCCATCGGAACGAGAATTCGTGAGAGCATGAGATAGCTACGGACGCGGAGTGATTAAAACGGTGGGGCGCTCGCTCGAATATGCACTCGGCCGCAGTGAACGTGTTAGGTCTCGCGAGCGACGGTAATGGCGGGGACGGGCGCAGTTCGCACGGTTTGTTCGGCGACGCTCCCGAGGAGAATCCGATCAATGCCGCTGCGACCCGTCGTCCCCATGACGATAGCGTGGATCTCGTTTGGCTGGATGCTATCGAGGATGATATCCGCAGGTGATCCCCGTTCGACGTGTCCGATAGCGTCAAGCCCGCGAGCAGTGGCGTCAGCCACGATGTCATCAACTGCTGCAGTGGCTGCCTCTTCGAGTTCATCTCCCGACATCGCAGAACGAACGTCGAGGCGGAGTGACGACTCCTCTACGACCGACAGGGCATGGACAGTCGCGTCGAGCGACTCCGCCAGCGCAAGCCCCTGCTGGGCGGCGTACGTTGCCCCGGCACTCCCGTCCGTGGGAATGAGAATATTCTCGTAGGGGAACACCAACTGCTCGTCGGGTTGCATCCGTGCCGTAAGGACCGGCACGGACGATAGGCGGACGACCTTCTCACTCACACTTCCACGGAGATATCGCGATAGCCCCTCCCGACCGTGGGTGGACATCACGACCAGATCGTGATCGTATCGCTTCGCGTACTCGACGATCGTCGGGGCTGGAGACCCTTGAACGACATCAGTCTCATACTCCGCACCGAGTGTGGCCAGCGTTTCCCCGGCGTCGGCGACGATATCCTCGCCCTCTTGAACGAGTGCGTCAACCACCGTGTTTTCGACGACGGTGACGCTATCACGGGTGGTGTCAGCCACGAAGAGAACGTGGATAGTAGCGTCCATCTGGCGTGCGATTTCGCTCGTATGATGGAGGATATCAGAACTTTCTTCGCTCCCATCGACCGGGAGAAGGATATTCTTGTACATACCTGATACGACGTGCCCCGGGGAATAGTTTCTATGGTGATCCATTGAGACTGCTACCGGTGTTGCCACTCGACAAAGCAGTGGTCACCCAGACTGAGCGGCCTACTATCCAATTTCCGTCTCCTTCTTCGCACCCGAATGGGACTTGCCGGTTTCGTCGTCGCCCTGCTCAACGTTGTCCTTCCCGGTGACTTCGGGTATCTCAGTCAGCCGTCGTCCTCTGATTCGCGTCGCCTCGGCCGGGGTCGAATCGCCTGACGAACGCCGCGACTGCGAGGTAGAGCGGCAGACAGATGGCGACGACGCCGGCGAGCACGCCCCAATCCACCAGCGAGAGCGGGACCGTCTCGAAGTACTGGTTGAGCGGCGTGTAGATAACCGCCAGTTGCAGGGCGAGTGACGTCCCGACCGCCAGCCCGAGCCAGCGGTTCGAGAACGTGGGCGTCTCTCGCAGCCAGCGGATGACGTAGAGTTTCACGAATTCGAGCAGGACGAACCCGGTGAACACCATGGTCATCACGTACGGCGTGACACTCGCCGCGCCCGCGAGCGTGAAAAACATCAGGCCGAGCATCACGGCTGTCGTCACGGCACCAGTACCCCCCATCACGCCGAGCATTTCCCTGTCGATGATGCCCTGGTCTGGATCGCGTGGTGGCCTGTCGAGGATGTCCTCACTTGTGGGGTCGGTTCCCAGCGCTAGCGCCGGGAGGCCGTCGGTCAGCAGGTTGATCCACAGAAGCTGGACGGCCGGCAAGACGAGGTAGCCAAAGAGGGAGGCCAGAAAGACGATGGCCACCTCCGCGACGTTGGCTGACAGCAGGTAGGCGACGAACTTCCAGATGTTATCGAAGATAGCCCGTCCGCGTTCGACCGCCCGCTCGATGGTGGCGTAGTTGTCGTCGAGCAGGATGACGTCGCTGGCCTGTTTCGCGACATCGGTCCCGCGGATCCCCATCGCGATGCCCACGTCCGCGTTCTTGAGTGCAGGTGCGTCGTTGACGCCGTCGCCGGTCATCGCGACGATGTGGCCTCTGGCCTGAAGTGCCCGCAGGATGCGTACCTTGTGTTCCGGGGAGGTCCGCGCGAAAACGTCGACAGTCTCGACCACGTTGGTGAGTTCGTCGTCGCTCATCGACTCGACCTCCCGACCCTCCATGACCTCGCTGCCCATGCCGAGCGACTCGGCGATTGCCGCCGCAGTGCGGACGTTGTCGCCAGTGATCATCTTCACATTGATGCCAGCTCGCCGGGTTGCGGCGATGGCGTCCGCGACCTCCTCGCGGGCCGGGTCGATCATCCCGACCAGCCCGAGAAACGTCAGGTCGTCACCGTTCATCGCGTCGGCATCCTCGGCTTCCGCGATTGCGAGCACGCGGAGCGCGTCGTCGGCGAAGGCCGTCGTCTGCTTGCTGATGCGGCCTGCGAGTTCGTCGGTGAGTTCGACTATGCCGTCTTCGGTGCGCACCCGTGAGGACTTCTCGAGGACGACCTGCGGTGCACCCTTGACGTACGCCCCCTCGTCGTGGACGGTCCCCATCCACTTGCGTTCCGAGGAGAACGGAACCTCGTCGGTTCGGGGACAGTCCGCACGGAGTTGGTCGACATCGAACCCGTATTCGGTGGCCGCGGCGACGAGTGCCTGCTCGGTCGGGTCACCGGAGTCGACCGTCGCGTCGTTGCAGAGCGCGCCCGCACGGAGGAGGGTCGCGACCCGGGCCGGCGGTGACTCGCCCACGTCGTCGATATCGATGACGTTGTCGGGCAGCCACAGGCGACTGACCGTCATCTGCCCTCTGGTGAGCGTACCGGTCTTGTCCGTACAGATGGTGTCGACAGAGCCGAGGGCTTCGACCGCCGGGAGTCGGCGGACGAGCGCGTTCTCGTCTGCCATCCGTCGCACGCCGAGCGCGAGCGTCAGGGTCACCACAGCGGGCAGCCCTTCGGGCACTGCGGCGACTGCCAGTGACACGGCCGTCAGTCCCGTCTGAACCAGTGGCGTGTCTCGCAGGAGCAAGAGGGGGATGACGAGGGCGGCCAACCCCACCACACCAATCCCGAGATTCCGCCCGACTGTGTTCAGTTCCGCCTGTAGTGGCGTGTCGGTCTCCTCGGTCGCCGCGAGTTCGCTGGCGATCGTCCCCATCTCCGTGTCGTCACCGGTCGCTGTCACGACTACCACACCGCGGCCTCGCGTGACGTTTGTCCCCTTGTACACCATGCTCTCGCGTTCGGCCAGCGGCGTGTCCGTGTCGACCGGGTCGGGTGATTTCGAGACGGGCATGCTCTCACCAGTCAGGGACGCCTCGTCGACCTCCAGACTCGTCGCCTCGAGGGTTCGGGCGTCGGCAGGAACGACGTCACCGGCCTCGATCTCGACGACGTCGCCGGGAACGATCTCGGTGGCCTCGATCTCCATCACCTCGCCATCCCGACGAACGGTTGCGGTCGGCGCGGTGAGTTCCCTGAGCGATTCGAGGCTCTGCTCGGCCCGGTAGTCTTGGACGAAGCCGAACACGCCGTTGGCGACGACGATGACGACGATGAGGACGGCGTCTACGGTGTGGCCCGCCCACACCGAGAGGATGGCTGCTCCGATTAGCACCCAGATGAGCGCGCTGTCGAACTGTGCGAGGAATATCCGGAGCGTGGACCGCCCCGCACTGCGCGTGAATTCGTTTGGTCCGAACTCCTCGCGTCTGCGGGCTGCCTCGTCGCTTGCCAGTCCTGCCGGATCGCTCTCGTGGGCGTCGAGGACACGGTCGATCGACTGGCTGTGGACCGGGCCGGTCCCTGGTTCGTGGTCATCGGCCACGGTGGCTGACTGCGGATCGGTCATGAGTCGTTGACCCGTCGACTCGGCTCCGGACGGGCCCTCCGATCGGTCGGGGGGCCGGTTCGTCGCTGTTGATCCACCCACCCCCTCACGTTATAGTCAGACGAGACTAGCGTCGACTGGCACATAGAGCAGGGTTGTAGGAGCATAGGGAAAAACCGGGCTGGTAGTTCTTGCCCGGACGAGAGGGACGAGTCAGATGGGGACGATGATCACAGTACGTGTGACGGCAGCCAGGCCGAGTACCGTCGTGCAGCTTCCTCAACTGTCGAGTTCTCGGACGACAGTAACCGGATCTGATGCACGCTGGACGACCGCTTGGGCGACGTTCCCGAGCAGTCGAGATGGCTACTGACGGCCGCCTCTCTGTTCGCGACTCTGTCAGAAATCTCGGAGATATATTGTTCGACTGATTAGGAACCGTCGGTCAGCCGATGTCTCTCTCGTCGAGCCGGGACCAGTTTTCCAAGCCGACTCGGAGAGCGGCTTTGAGTGCCCCGAGGACGACGGGACCGAAGAACAGTCCCATAATCCCGAATGCGTACGCCCCGCCGAGGATACCGAGGAGGATGACGGCAGGATTGAGCTTCGCGTACCTGTCGACGGCGAATGGACGGAGATAGTCGTCGGTGAGCCCAACTACGATGACGCTGTAGACGAATAATCCGACGGCGAGTAGCGGTTCGTTCGTGAGATACAGGTAGACCACCGCCCCACCCCAGACGGGGATCGCACCGACGATCGGAACCATCGCGAGAACGATCATAACGGCCGTCCAGAACACCGCATTGGGAACGCCAGTAACGACGAGCCCGGCTCCAGCGACGACCCCCTGGACGATGGCGACGAAGACGTGTCCGAAGAGAACGCCCCACATCACGTCGTTAATCTCGGTGTAGAGCGCGCGCTGGCTGTCCATTGGGAGGGGGACCGTTCGGTGGAGCCAGTTAACCAAGTCGTCGCGGTCTTTGAGAAGGTAGTAGACGAGAAAGAGTGCTAACGCGATCCCGATGAGGTGGAAGGTGATCGTCCCGAACGCTTGGGTCGACCGTTCGAATACGATCGTCCCGATTTCCCGCCCTGAGCTGACGAGTTCGCCTGTGATATCGACCTCTTGTCCGGTGAGTTCCTCGAGCCGGGATTCGATCACCTCGATCTGCACTGGGTCAGTGTCGAAGTTCTGGAGGATCCGGTCGGCACTATCCACGACAGTCGCGAGGACGACTACGAACGGTGCGACGAATCCGGCAACTGCCAGGACCACGAGCGAGAGGGCGGCTACCATCGGCGATACGTACGCTTCGAGACGGATCTGCAGTGGATAGAGCACGTAGGCGAGGAGGACGGCACCGAGAACGTACTGGAGAAACGGCTGGATCAGCATGGTCGATAGAACGAGGAGGGTGGCGACGAGGGCGAGGAGAAACCCCTTGCTGAGGTTCACAACTGTGAGTTCGTCAAGCGATGACAAAAAGATTCGAGATCATCACAGCTGTAGACCACTTTGACTGCCATCGACTGTCAGGGATATCCGGACCCGGGCCGAAGCCAGTCGGCCACAGCCCCACTTATCCGTCTGTGTGTCCAACCAGATACCGTATGCCTGAAGAAGTCCTCTTTCAGTCAGAGGGATCCCAAAGTCGATCGGAGATCGCGTCGTATCTTCGTCGAGTCGCAAACAAACTCGATGCCGGTGACGATATCACCCTGACCGCTGGCGAACAGTCAGTGACAATGACACCCCCTGCCCAACCGACGTTCGAGGTGAAAGCCGAGCGCGAGGGACCGACCGATAGTCCTGGTGAGCTGAGTATCGAGTTCGAGATCGAGTGGGCTGAAGATGGAGAAGACGGGAACGCCGAAAGCGGTGGCGAGTTAGAAATCGAGTGAAGGCGGTCCTCTATAGCGAATCAGTACTTTGTGGAGGCACCCGGCGAGATTAGAGATGTCCTGTCTTGTATGTAGCATTGTCCTGTTTCCGATTCCGAGGTAGCATCTCCGCTTGGTGGTATTTCTGTGCGATCTCAACCCGGCAGAAATGTTCTGACTGGATCTCCCAGTCGGCTTCAACAACCACGACTGACGAAGCACCCGATCACGACTCGATCTCTCTGATAATTTCGTCGGCTTGTTCACGGGCTTTTTCTTCACCCACGTGCTTCTTGATCAACACGGACTGGACAACCCACTCATCGGCGTCTTTCCGCTTTCCCATCCGCACCTCACTCCCCTCCGAGACTGAATCAGAGGTACGGTCAGCCCAGTCTGGAGTCCGAATTTGATCGAACTGGTCAGGGTCCCGATACCGAACGTGGATGTACTCGTCCTCTGTTGTAATCGACTTGGCCTCTGGAATTCGTGCCATGGCTGTTCGTAGGACAAGGAAATGCAAAAATCAGCGGGTCAATTCGAAACTGAAGGGTTATGAGAAGTACTCGGCAGCTATCCAGATCGAGAGCGTTTTCCTCTGTGGTTCACCGTTTCAGGGCGAATCTGGAGGCACAGTTTGCGGTCACCTGACGACAGTCACAGGCACTGATGCACGCTTCATCACCGTTTCAGCGACCGAACCCATGAGCATTCGAGCAATACCCGAGCGTCCGTGGCTTCCGATGACGATCACGTCGATGCCGTGTGTGTCCGCGTACTCGAGGATCTCGTCTGCGGACTTGCCAATCTCGCTTTCCGTCTTAACTACCCGGTCGTGCTCGTCTGCCTTCGCCTCGGCCTCGGCGAGCAGTTCTGCCGATCGTTCCTGGGCCCGTTTCCGGAGCGTTTCGTCCCCGACCAGTGCTTTCGCGGTGTAGCTCTCTTCGATGTAGTCGATAACGTGGAGGACAGTGATCGACGCATCCGAGTACACGTCGAGCGCGTGCGCCAGCGCCTTCTCCGAGAGCGGGGTCCCATCGTACGCAACGAGCACCTCGTCGACGGAGGCCATACTCAAGAGATGCGTGTCAAAGCTACATATAGGCGCGGGAGCACACGAGTCTGGAGAAAGGGGCGCCACCTGTATTGGCAGATCTCTCTCGATAGAACAGACTGTCCCGGCCGCAGAACTAGATCGGAAGCAGGAGCAGAAGTATCGGGAGGACAACCAAGGAGATGAGAAACCCAGTCAGGTACCGACGGTTGGTAACGAGTCGGTTTTGGATTGTCTCGATAGCTAGGAAGTACGTCGAGAATCGAACCAGTGTTCCGACCGTTATGATCGTTCCGACGGCCACGAGTGAGAGCACGATAGCCACGCCCTGTGGGGATTCCAGCAGTACGGCGATCGCAACCGTGTCGAAGAAGGTGCCGATATTCGCCCCCAGAACGTAGGGAACGATCTCCTGCCGTTTGATGTAGTTACGATTGTAGAGGGGGACGACCACCCCCAGCGAGAACGCAACGCTGGTCGTCACACCGGTAATGAGGACACCGAGTCCGAACGAGGTCCACTTGTGCTGAAATCGACGAAAGAACCGCTTTCGGAGCCATTCGGTGTCGATCCGTTTGAGCACCCGGTCGAAGAGCGTGAGGCTGCCGAACAGCACGAGAACGGCCACCACGAGTGCCAGACCCACGCCGACGGTATCGACAACGGCTCCCGTCACCGGATTGAATACCTCCAGTGGATCAAACGAGAGTTCGATCCGGTCACTGACGCCCCCGAATCCCGTCTGGAGTCTCGGCAACAGGAGATACCCGAAGACGGTCGCCGGCACATAAATCGAGTGGGACAGGAGGAACGTCAGTATCCCCAACTCAGTCGCCTCGCTGAACGAATAGCGCCGCTTCTGGAAGTAGTCCAGAGCCCCTATCAGGAGTACGATAGCCGCGCCCCCGAGGCGTGAGCCAGCGAGCATCAGGAACAACTGTGAGGCCGTGAGGATCCCGGTCTTGAACAGCGAGACGGACAGGGCCGCTACTACTGATCCGTTGGTGAGCACGTACGTGGCGAGCCAGCTTGCACCCAGAGCTTGGCCACCCCCGGCGACGTATCGCCTGAAGAACCGTTCGAGCGGAGCGGCCGCGGCCGCTGTGGACGCACCAAGCAACTGAACCGCGAACAGGAACAGGAGCAAAGAGACGAAAGCGCCAACGACTAACGGGCCGGATTCACGCCCTCGTGTCAGTATCTCGTCGACGTTCGAATCCACAGTATTCTATCTCGACAGCCTCATCGCAGGCGCACAAAGGTTACGCCGTGAGAGGGAGATTTCCCGTCATGAAGGGGTATTCGATCCTGTTATACAGCTCCAGATTCGGCTCAGAACAGCTACCACCCTTCGATATTGGAGGGAGGTACCACCGGACGGGAGACCATTTATCCGGTACGGGTGAGTTGTAGCACCCATGGCTCGGCTCGTCTTTGTGACGGTCCCAGCAGGGAAGCGGGACGCTGTTCTCGACGTTTTGGACGGCGAAGGAATCAAGGCGACTCTGTAGCAGCTATTGCCCAGTACTGGACCGCGTCTACTGTTGAAGATGCGTTTATGGTCGCGGGGTAATCTACCCCTGTGACTCGGCCGATTCGCGGGTTGATGGGGAGCGCGTCATGCATTCGTGACCATCAAGCACTACTGTACTTCCCGTAGACGGGGTCTCCGGAGAGGCCGTTTGAATCAAGAGTCACGTTACCACGTGAGTACGTAGAACGCGATCAGCCCGAGAGACGAAAGAAGCCCTGCAACCGCCGTGATCGACAGTTGGCCGACGTTAAGCGGCGTTCGAAACCCCCGTTCCAGATCTGGCCGTGAATACCGGAGTTTCAGCAACGCGGCATTCACCAGCACGAAGACGATCAATAGCATGAGGTTGGCCAATCCTGCCACGAGTCCGATATCGCCGAGGAAAATGAATGGAATCGTGAGGAGTCCGATTACCACCACTGCATAGTGGGGTGTTTGACGGGACGAGTGCACGCGAGAGAACATCTCCGGGAACACGTGGTACTCCGATTTCGACACGCCGTAGAACAGACGCGAGGTCGAGATCTGGAGGATGAGTACAGTGTTTGTCGTCGAGAAGAGAGCGATTGCGCCGAGCACTGTTGACCCGAGTGGTCCCCAGCCGACCCGGGCAACCTCTGCCAGCGGCGACGCCGAACGGCCCAAGACGCGCCAGTCAACCAGCGCGACCGCCGATAACCCAACGAGTACGTACAGGAGTGTCGTGATACCGATAGAGAAGATAATCGCACGTGGGATCGTCACAGTCGCATCCTCGGTCTCTTCGGACAGGTTTACGATCGATCCGAAGCCGAGATAGGCGAAGAAAATCAGAAACCCCGCGTGGATGACGCCGAATGCGCCGTTCGGAGCGTGGAGGATCTCGGCGTTCCCCCATGAACCACTCGCAATCCAGATGATTATCACCAGTCCGGCGACCTCGATCCCGGTGAAGAGGACGTTTATTTTGGTGGAGAGGTCGATGCCCCAGAAGTTGATACCAGTCATAACGACGACGAGGAGAATGGCGATTGGGATCGATGGAACATCAACGAAGGCAGAGAGATAGCCCGAGAAGGCCAATGCCACCGCTGCGGACGAGATGACGCCCATGAACAGGCGGCCGAGCGCTGTCATGTCTGAAATGAGTTTGCGGTCGAACGCCTCGTGAACGTAGATATAATCACCTTCCGCTTTCGGGAACAGCGAGGCGAGCTCGGCATAGCTCAGTCCCGTTAATGACGCGATCAGGGCGGCCAGCAGAAACGAAATCACGATCGAGCCGCCGGTCACGCCAGTTGCCTCGCCGAGAATCGCGTAAATGCCAGCCCCGAGAATCAGGCCAACGCCGTAGACGACGGCTTCGAGGAGTCCGAGTTCGCGACGTAATTCTGACATCATCCACCCTATCTCGTAGTTGACATAAAAATACGATGTTCGAGCACGACATAGATTTGTAGCCCCGTCTTCGGTTCAAGGCTGAATGTAGTATGCGGGCCGTTGCGCTCGGATGACCGACGCCGGCTGCTGGTTTTCGTCGGCGAGTAGTCCGGTCAGGTCGTCGGCGGTGATTATCCCGACAAGTTCGTCGCTTTCGTCGCAGACGGGTAGGCGACGTACGCCATTCTCGCTCATCACCTGTGCCGCCTCGTAAAAGCCAACCTCGGGACCAAGCACACAGGTCCATCGACATGCGTCGTCGGCAGTCTGGTCGGTTGAAGAAGTCTCTTCGGCGAGTACGCGTGTCGTCAGGTAGCGATCCGTGACGACCCAGTCGGATATTGTCGTTCGTGACGACAACGCTCCCCACGTTTTCGTCTCGTATTTGTTGGGCAAGTTCTGGAATCGAGGTTTCTGGGTAGCACGGACGAGGTCTTTCGGGCAAGATCTTCGATTGGCACTGCTGTTGCCTCCGTGTAATTCCTCGACGAGTGATCACACACCGGGAGAAAACTTCCTAATCGTCTGGAATCTCCCGGACACCGTCGATAAGACGAGTTGTCAGTTGCTGGATTCGGGATTCTACTGGGAGATTCTTCCGATCAAGTAGTCGGGGGATCTCTGAAAATCCCCCGCCCATTAAGCGATCGATTACTCCTCACTACGGAGGGATTCGATCCGCTGTTCGAGGTCGTCAATCGCATCCTCAACGCTCTCGCGCGCCTGGTCGCTCAGTTCCTCGGCCTCGTTCACTGCCTCGTCAAAACTGTCACGTACTCGCTGGACAGCAGTATCGATGTCGTCGGATTCGCTCATGCCTGTCGTTTCTACTCTCGTTGACCGGTTAGACGTGACGACTGTTCCTAAGCACTGAGAATGATCGTCAATTTTCATTTTTCCTCTATCTGATTACGAAGAATCATCAGCGGATTCAGCGGGCATACGAACCGTCAATACCGGAGCATCGGAGAGCCGGACGACCTTTTCCGTGACGCTACCGAGGAGATATCGATCCAGACCCGTGCGGCCATGCGTCCCCATCACGACGAGATCGATGTCGTGTTCGTCGACGTAATCGAGAATGGCTTGGTGGGGCGCTCCCTGTGCCACCACACCTTCGATCGTGTCCACACCAGCTGCCTCTGCTTGCTGGATCACCTCATCAATCGCGTTCTCACCCGCCTCTTCGAGAGCGTCAAACGTTCCGGGAATCGAGGCATCAGTACCGACGGTCGTGTCGACGACATAGATCGTATGGAGTGCGGCGTCATAGGTAGTTGCAAGATCAATTGCGTGCTCAACTGCGCCACGCGTCCCGTCACTTCCATCCGTCGGGACCAATATCTGGTCATACATACTGAAGCTTCGGTGCTGGAGGGACAAAGAAGGAACCATTGAGATGAGAGATTGGGAAGTCCTCAGCCATCTTTCAGGTATCGTATTGAATAGCTTCTGAGTCATGGTTAAAGCGTCTCACTGAGTGTTTCTATGTTAGCAATGGTGAACATGAGAACAATCTCACGGAACTGTCGGTCCCAGCCAAGTGCTCACACGGCAGCGCCGAGCGTGCGCTTTGTTGTCGAGTACGATGTTTCGGCCATCCAGCGCTGAGAGTAGCCTTTTGCTCAGATGAGCGTGGTGTGTCCCACGGTGAGTGGCTTCGATGCACGTTGTAGGATGATGGATCGACACCGAGTGCGTAGAACTCGAACTTGGTTGCTAGTTGTGGAACGTTTTGTCAGCTACCATGGACTGTAGGTTGTCCGCCGGAACGCGGACGACCTGCGGTCCTCTCTTCGTACCGTGTTTCTACTGTGCTGAGATGTGAACGTCAAGAACAGCGAGAGCCTCTACATCGGTTAGTGTCGTCACTTTCAGTGTCTGGACACTGCTTCCCGATCGTTGGCGGGAATAGCATGAGACTGAGCGGCAGCACAGACCCGTGCAGCAACGCCCGCTACATCCACATCTTGAATCGGTCGAACGACTTGTAGACCTACTGTATTCGGGGAAATGGTACCGATCGAGGCCGAGTACATCACGAATCACGGCATGTACTCCAGCCGATTCACCGTCTCTCGGTGGCGATGGTCCTCTTCAAACGAAACAGTACAGGACGACGTGGATCCAGCGGACGAACCCGCCGCTGGCGGACTCGCCTGCGTGCTTTTCCAACGCTCGCTCTTGTGTAGAACATTGTTGGTAGAGAGCCATCTAGCGATTTTACTGTAGTCAGACTCCGTAACATGACGCTCCAGAACGGGAGAAAAGTCAGCCGAACGAGGGAGTCTATCGATCCGACGCAAACTACAGGAGCGGCACCAACAGTCTACTTCACAAGAGCGCGCATAAAACTGATCAGTCCGACGTTTACGGGACTCTGTCCGATGAAGTGTTGGAACTGATCGCTGAGGTCGGTGAACGGACAGACGCCACGACGGCGTTGACAACCGCTCCGACGAGCAGAAGGAAACTGCCGAGATACAACCATAAGAGCAGGAGCAGAATCGCCCCAAGGAGGCTTGCAGTATCGAGTCGGCCGACAAACACGACATACGTCTCGAAAACCGCCTGAAGGATGGCCCACCCGACCGCGGCGACGAACACTCCGGGAACTGTCTCCCCTATCGATATGTCTGTATTCGGGAACCGCCAGTACATCGGAAAGAACGCGATTAGCAACCCTGCAAAAAGCAGGAGCGGCGTTACGACACCGATATACGGAACGTTCAGTGCCACAAATATCGTCGTGGCGAGCGTCATGGCGAACAGCGCACCGATGAGGGAAATTAACGCGACAGCTCCGTCCAGAATCTGACTAATCAACGTGGTCTCTTGTTGGGTACCATAGATTTCCGAAAACGCCATATCGAGTCCGCGAAACACACGGAACGATCCCCACAGCAGGGTGATCATGCCAACAATAGAGGTGCCGGCGGTCGGATTTAACTGAAATGCCGCCGAGACGATCGGCGCCACATTCGGAGCAAGTGCCGCATCAAGGGTGGTAGTGAGCCGAGCAGCGAACTGCTCTTTCCCGACCACCGAGAGGACGAAAAGAGTGAGAACCAGTAACGGAACGAGCGAAATGAACGCTTGGTAGGCGATACTACCAGCCATGAACGTCACGTTCTCTTCACGTATCCGCCGCCAGACAACTCGAACAAACATGATAGATTCTCGAAAACGGTCCATTACGGCCAGTTACGGTCTGGAAATCGTTAGGAATTTGGATCGCGTTGGACCACGGTACCGCCAACGAGCATATGCGAAACCGTTTTTGTTCATGATCAAGCGCATGCTCGGCACTGCCGTGCGTGTACGGATCTGGTGGCTGGAGTTCCGTGAAATGATCCTCAAGGCCACCGTCCACAACCTCTGCCGGAGCGTCCGGGACCGGTGAAATCCAGCGTCGTATACCGAAACTACAGAGCCGCCCGTTGGAATTTCGTCAGTCGTCATTGCGAGCGCGACGCCTCGTCACCAGCAGACTCGACATCAAAATCGAATTCCGTCGCCGCCTCCGCCTCGTAATCCGCATCTTCCTCATCTGCGACCCCGAGCTGGAGTTCGACACCGTGCTCACGGAGGATATCACGCATCGTCCAACGGTCGGCATCAGCGAGTCTCGCAGCATCACCGAGCGTGATCCGCTCGCGTTCGTAGAGGGCGACCGCAGCTGCAATGGACTCGTTTTCGTGTTCCTCGAAGTATTCACGCACGAACTCCCGCAACGCATCGCTCTTGCCCCCGAACACACAAGCCTCGACAGCATCCTCGATGAGGAGGTCAAGGTCGTCTGGATACGATCCAGTGATTCGTGCCATCGTTCTATGGCCGACTACGCCTCCATACTATTCATGAACTACGCCAGAATACCATATGCATTGAGAAGACGAGTCTCAACTATTGCGGATTCTGAGAGTTGAGACTTTGTTCAGAAGAAGATGTAACGCGCAGAGACGTGAGTGCTCGAAAGGCTACCGGAATTCTTTGACGAAAGCAGTAGTCGCGTTATCGACGATATCATCCGCCAGACGACCCTGCCAGAAATCGATGTCCTCGTGGCCGATCGATTGCACACCCCATGGAACGATCCGGCTCTAGTCTGGCGTACCGCCACGAAGCCAACTTTCCTCGGGAATGTCGATGAGTCCATCCATCCATGATTTCGACGTCAGCGTGAGCGCGATATACTGCTCGCCGTGGAACGGACGACCTTCGTGGTTCGAGAGAATGAGCCAAGGCCGAGCGTCCTCGTCACCTTTGAACGGATCATCGCCGTAGACGACATCGCCACGTTCGAAAATCGGTGTCTCTTCGTTGGTCACTATTCATCCTCAACACTCGGATGTGACTCGCTGGGCGCGTGTTCGCGCCAAGACTCCTTGTCTTCGGTGCCGAGTTGCTTGTTGAACAGAGCAGTCGCCCGTTCGTAGCCGCTGTATCCTTCGAGTCGCTCGGTGTCGTCGGTGATCGCCCAGTACGTTGCCTTGTGTTCGACGAGATCACGATCCTTCAATCGCGAGAGAGCAGTGCTGACCGCGCCCTCGTCAATGCCAATCTGAGAGGCGATTTCGCGGGCCTTGAACGCCCGATTCTCATTGGCGACGAGAAATCCAAGGACTTGATCAGGCACGGAGAGCTCTTCAAGTTCCTCCTCGCTCGTGTTCTCGAACGTGTCTCGGTCGATAGACATCGTTGAATGGAGGTACGTCATCCGCTGTAAAGAGAGTTAAGAGTGAAAGCGACGAAAATACCGAAATCACTGTGGACCACGGAGCGAGTTGCGGACCGTATGCATTGAGACGATTAGTCTCAACTTCAGGCGCACAAAATCAGAGTTCGAAGGGAGAGAGTCAATCACACGGAACCGTGCTGGGATGCGACAGATCGAACCACCCCCCAATTTAAAAATCCGGACGCAGAGAACCCCGTGAGCATGAAGTTTTGCGACGAATGTGGTGCCCTCCTGCCAGCTAACGAGGCCAGTGGCGAGTGTGATCAGTGTGGAGCATCGTTCGAGCGGGCGAACAGGGAATTAGAAAAACCGGAAGAGAACACAGAGCAGTCACCGAACACAGAACTCGAACAGTTGCCTACGACGGGGTCTGGTAGTGTGAAGAAAGCCGACGCGATGGAATGGCTCGAGGATCTCGATCGCCCATCTGCAAGCGAACTCAGACGAGCGACGATCGAAAAACCGAGTGACTTCACGGGAAGTACGTTCCCCACCGATATCTCGACGATTCGTCTCACGGGTCATGCAGAATTTATTGAAACAGTCGCCGGACTCTTCAGTTGGATCGTGGAGATGGAAGACTACAGTCGGCGTGTGGAAATCAATCTGAAGGAAACTGAGGATAAGGAGACGGGAGAGCAGACCGGAAACTACGCACTCTATTTGAGTGTTGCCGAGAGAGGGTAAGAGGTCGCTTTACAAGGCCGAGTTAGGGCTTGACGCCCAGCGTCCGAAGAGGATGCATCACCGATTTTTCATCCCATAACCCCATCGCTGTAGCACGGCCTCGGGCGTCGTTCCTTCACCCCCGGCTACCAACATCGCCTCGACGACATCGGTCTTGTAGATATTCTCGTCGAAGCGCTCCTCAATACGATCGATGGTCTCCTCGATCAGTTCTTCAGTCTCAGACTGTAGGAAGACCGGTTGCTGATTCCGCCCCTGTTTCACCGAATCGCGTCTGTATTTGTAAGGGAGAGACTGAGTTTGTGCCTGACCGCTTGGACCAGTGAGAGACGACGAACTCGATCCCGAATCCGATTGCGTTTCCTCTGACACCACGTCGTCCTGGTCGGTATCTGCGTCCGGGGGCGTATCTTCTGCCTCCGAACTATCCTCAGCGAATGGATCGTCGCCAGCGCCGGATTTCATGCCGGAGCCTCCACGGTCTTCCGCAGGTGATCGGCGAGTTGTTCGATCCGTTCGAGGGTCTCTAGTTCGTAATCACGCTTCCGGGATCGATGTTCTTCGATGTATTTGAACGCCGAACACTGCTGTCGCCAGCAGCCCTCGAATAGTGATCCGCGTTCATTCAGCACAACCGGAATGTCGTACTCCCGTTTCTTGATGTCGTCGAGCATATCCTGCTGGTCGTTCGTTCCCTTGAAGCGGTTAGGGACGATTGCGAGAACACCGACGCTGATATTGAGGTTCTCTTCGAGACCGGGGACGAGATCCTCAAGTCCGTCGACGGATTTCCGGCCCTTCCCTGATGGTTCGAACGGCACGAGGAGCGAGCGCGTGGCGTGGATGGCGTTGTATAATTTGACATCGGCCGTCGCCGGCGGATCGACGATGAGGGTGTCGTATTTCTCGTGGATGTCGTTCTCTCGGAGAACGCGCAATAACTGGACGTTCCGATTCCAGTTCTCACCGAAGTCGTTCGCCTCCTCTTCTCGTCGACTCAAATGCCGGTCGAGCTGTTCAAGGCTATTGTGTGCCGGAATGACATCGACGCCTTCGCTGGTTTCAATGAGATCTTCGAACGGGCCTCGCTCGCGTTCGACCATGTGTCGAACGAGGGAATCGGCCTGCGCGTCGCTCCGGCGTTCGCCCACATCAAGGAGGTACGAAACTGACGCTTCTTGGGGATCCAAGTCGACGACCAGTACGTCTCGACCCGCGCGTGCGTCCACGACAGCAAGGTTCGCCGCGAGTGTGGACTTACCGACGCCGCCCGCTTCCGAGTACGTCGTATAGGCCAGCATGGCTCTACAACGACAGGGAGTATCCATAAAACTAAGTCAGACGGTATAGCTGGATAGTATAGCTATACTTTCTAGCTATCCAATCTAGCTGAAATTGATAGCCATCCTAATGAGCTGAATAGATTGGATGATCGAATTAGCTATACAGTCTAATGGGCAAATCCAGCGAGCTATTCTAACGAGACGAACTATTCGCAACATAGTGAAGGCGCAAGAATCTGATTCAGAGAGTACTGCAATCCATCAGTTCTGAGGGGGACTTCCGCTCATAGGGGCTCAAGTTTGGAGTCAATCGGCGCAGGAGAGCTGAAGGAAATGTAACACGGGTGATCCAGCTTAGGAAGTCACTGGGCGTGCCGAGAACACCACGCCGGCAGAGACCACGTGGATAAATCTCATGTCACTATATCTTTTTTAGAGCCGCAAGAGAATGGTTTTCGAGTTAGTACGAATACTCAACTGTGATGCCATCCTACGAGACAGTTGATGGATTCGTTCCATCGGGAAGGGGACGAACCAGTGAACGTCTTCGAGGTCGATGAGATGTATCTGTTCAAACACTATTTCGACGGTGAAGACGTGTTCGACCGATTGAAATCCTACTACAACAACCAACAATACCGGTTCGAAGTCCCACGAAACGACTTCGGGACGGTCCGATCCTTTCTATCCAATTATGGCTACGGTCTCACTGTCGTCGACGCCACAGAGGAATTCGCAGTTGTCGTAAAAAAGTACACGAGCCACCCGGAGAACATTTTCAAGGAATCGGTCATTCGGCGGAACGTGAACGGGTATAACTGCTTTCTTATGAAGGATCAGGACGCGGTCGAACAAGCAGTGAGCGAGGGAGCAATACCACTGACCAAGACGAAGTTCGAGAATCCGTTCTGAATCATCGGAAGAGTGGACCAGTAGCCTGGACTAATCGACCACGATGACCGGCTTATCAACATCGATATTCCAAACCGAGTATTGATGAACCGTAATATGGTGTTTCAAACGCATGGGTGAAACGGCTAGTATAGACGATATTGTGATGAGTGCCGTGGGGAACTCGATCACACCGTCTCGACTGCAACAACGAACGAATCCAAGTGTAGTTCGGCGATTATTGGGTACTGAAGCGGTATCGGAACCTCTTGCGGTGTGCAAGTCGACCACCGCGATCTTGTATCGACACGGCTGTCACGAGGCTCATGACTACTGAACATCCGATTGAGGACGCGTTCTCGTCCGGGAATATCAAAGAGACAATTAAAGAGGTTCAACGACGAATCTGGGAAGATGAGGCCGGTGAGGCAACCGATCGGATCGGTCAACACATATCGGACCGATTCTGGGGAACCATCACCGGCGATGAAGATCCCAGTGAGGGAAGCGTCTCCTACAACTCACTCGCACCTGGAGCAAAAGCACAGATCGGCTACGTCGAGGGGGAAGAGGACGGGGAAGAACTCCCGTGGTGGTTGGAACAATTTGAGTGGACGTTCGATGCCACTGGTGGTGGCCAGATCACGGGTCCGGCTGACGACCTCGACAGACTGGAGTCGTTCGATCCGAGCACAACCAACGTAAGCAAACCCCAGTTCAGCGGTGGCTCCAATCGACACGATCTCTTCGCACTGGTTGAGGGGCTCGTGACGGTTCGGGATAAACTGGTTGAGCATACCGACATCGACGACCCGAGCGAACTGATTACGGGCGATCAGAAGGTCGGCATCCCGGAGCAAACGTTCGACGACCTTGAGAGTGAACACGACAGAATCGAGACTACGGGGGAGTTCTCTACATGGCTTGAAGGACTCGTGAGCTTGTGCCCTCCGTTTGGCGAAACGACTACAGCACTCCTCCGGTACAACGTTGGCCTCCCCACTCATGCGGTGGAGGATCTGGGGATCGATACCGAGATACTCGATCGCGTCGGTCTTGTTGACGACGATCACGTGTACAGCAACGCATACCGCGACGCGCTTACCGATATCATGCGGTTCCAGGGGATTTTCGATCGGACAATCGATATCGGAACGACTGATACGCCGATGGGTAGTGGACTCGAAGCGGCGTACATTCACGTGTGGGCACAGGGCGCCGAGCGCCTGAGCGATGAGGAGCAGGATACCATCCGGAGATGTAGCGAAGACTACGGTAGTTCGATGACTGACGATGATCGATATAAACGCTCCGCGCACTGTCTGGAGCTCCCCATCTGGTATGAATCCCCGGAGGATTACTATCCAACGTTCGATACGCAGGGCAGAATTTATAAATCATATTTGAGAAAATTCCATGAGACACAACCCGACAGAGCCGAAGCGATAGTTGCAGCACTCGAATCAAACTACGGACTTCTTGATCCCGAAGACGATGAGTAGAGAACAGGATCGAGGGCGTCTTGCAGACGTTGAGGAAGATTTGGAGCCCCCCCGTCAAACTGGTAGTTCCTCCTCGAATACGGGAAACGGCGATTCTTCCGATGAAGATAAAGAGCGAGAAGACGACGAAACTGAAGATGAAGGCCCAGAGCCGGAGGTACAAACCGAGACGGAGACTACCGAGCCTCCGAAGCCCGATTGGGGCCTCACCCCCCTCCCAGATACGGCGTTTCAGTTCCAGACGGGTTCCGTAGCGATAACGCAAACGGACGGACACGAGATCGATACTCAACGGCCTTCGGGGCACCTTGCAGGTGTCGAACACACGGCCGTCAGGACGACTGCTGTGTCGCTTCAACAGAACCATACGGGGACGGTCTCCGACACCGTCCGTCCGTTAAACAGCATTCAAAACGAACGCCTTGACCGATTTCGGACCGAGACGGTCGAGTTGACCCGCATGCCGACGGAGCTTTCACGAACGGTTCGTGCGGGGGAAGGAGAACTCGTGATAGAGGACCCCTTCTACTCGTGGGGGGGTGCTACTCCATACGATAGCGGTCGGCCATCGGTGATCCTTCATATCGCCCCCGAGAACCGTCGCGGCGACTCACTTGCCTTTCTCGAACGCCGACTCCGAGACGAGTACACACAACGTCAGGGTGGCGAACCTCTGGCAAAACGCGTTCGAATGGTTGCGGGGAAACCGAAGATACCGGACATCTCCGGTGCCGTTGCGACGTTCGATCTCACCGGGGACGAGTGGGAACTCGAATTCAGGGCGGATTCGGTTCGTGTCGAGCGGGATGGCAAGGACGCCCTCGAGTACGTGGAAGCGATTGTCGAGACAGGGTTCGCCGGCGATTTGGGGTATCTCGTCGTCAATATCCCAAGCGATTGGGCCGACCCCATCCGTGGTGATGTCTTCGAACGCATCCACGAGCGAATCGCCCCAACTCCCGGCACGGATGCGTCTTCTACGATTGGGTCCGAAAACGCGACGACCGATCTCCCTCTCGTGACTCGATGCCACCCCGACGAGAACATCCAACTCCCGGCCGATGCATCGGTCTACTGGTTCGGACAGCGAATGGATCTCGACGACGAGTCAGTCTGGCCGGACACCATCGAAGGATGGGAAGATCGCTTCGACCGTTCTCTCCGCAACCTCGACTGGCTTCCGACCGTTCTGACCGAAGAACACGAGGGCAACGAGAGCACCGAACACTATCTCATCAAAGGCGCTACCGCCGGGTTACTCGTGCGAGCGGCCCACGACGATGCCGAGTCGGAGACTCTTGAGGAGTACGTCTTCGAGACTGTTTTACGAAACGATGAACTCGAGACGGAGAGTGGTGAAGACCCCTGTGTCGACGTTCATGCATCGTTTGACGATGCACTCGATTCATGCATCCCGTGGCCCGACGAAGTTGATGACTCAGCTGACCTAGTCATCGAAGTGGAGACTGGCCGGGGTGAGGGGAGCACGCAGTTCCGAAAATTCTGGCATACAATCGACCGACTTGCCGATGACGAGTACGCCGACGACTTCGTATGTGTGGTCGTCCCTCCCCGCTTGCTCGCTAAAACGAAAAAACAGGCGGAGTACCTCTGTAAATTGGTGAAGTTGTGGAATCGGCGAGTCGACCTCACCGAGTCGGATATCGAGGGCCCGTATGCTCGTCTCGCAGTCCCCGTGTTCGATGAGAGCGGTTCGTGTCAGTCACTTCGGGAAGCCGAGGCGTTCGTTGAGGAGGTGTACGATCGTGAATGAGGGGTCGACGCTGAACGAGTGGCTAACCGAGGTTGGTGGAGAGTTCTCGAAGCTCGACGTACGGATTGAGCTCCGTGATGAGAACGGCAACCGTCGACTCCACGATCTCTTGAATCGCATGGATGGAACAAATACGTACGAGGATAAAGACCCGGTACTGCGGTTCTCCCTCGGCGACCCTGACCACGAAGTCCGGTATCGCTACAGCACGAAGCCGTCGGAGGTTGTCGGTGAGCGAGTCCGGCGGTACGATCGATACGTATTCGACGTAGTGTCGATCCGCGGCGAGAAGGCACTCAGAGGCCTTTCGTTCGAACTCGAATTCGAGGAGGCTACCAACGAGCCTACACTACCGTCTGGCGACCCGTCGACGGTCGGAGTATCGCTCTCGACGGTATGCAACTACGACAAGACGAGGGAATTCCGGGTTGCGGGGCTCGACAGCGAGCGCAACGCGGTAATGGCATTTCTTGATGACGACGGCGACCGATGGGGACTCTCGTCGGAACATGGGATGTTACTCGAGGGACCACCGGGTACCGGGAAGACGGAAGTCGTCATGGAGGTCTGCCGCGAGCTGTTTGGCTCCGTGCCGGTCAAGATATCCGGACCAGAGATTCTGAGTCGATGGGTTGGAGAGTCCGAGCGTATCCTTCGAGAGAGGTTCGAGACTGCGCGGGATGACCCTTCGAACGTGCTCTACATCGATGAGATTGATTCGATAGCGCGTTCCCGGGGGAAATCAACACAGGAATACAGCGCACAGATTGTGGCCCAGTTGTTGGTTCTACTCGATGGAATCGACACAAAACGCGACGAAGACCCGGTCAAGGTGGTGGCGTCGACGAATATGGCGGGGGTGGTTGATGAGGCTCTCCGCCGTCCCGGTCGACTTGGACGGACCCAATCTTTCGACACTCTTGACGAAACGGACGCGACCGCAGTGCTTCACCACTACCTCGATGAAATTCGACGCCACGCCGGGCAGGGAGGTGCCGGGGAACTCTCTGAACCACTCCGGAAATTCGTAGAGACAGGTATCTCCAAGGAACTCTCCGGTGAGGGCCGGCGAGAGGAACTCCCCTCGCTTCTCTCGGGAAAGACGGGAGCAGACATCGAACAGATCGTCCAGCAGGCGACTCGGATTGCCGACGAGAAGAGCCGATCGGTCAGTGAAGCCGACGAATCAGGGACTGTTCGTCTCGGTGTCGAAGATCTCTACCAGGCAGCGACCGATTCAGTCCCGTCAAGTCGGATGGTGGATCCTGCAACACACACGACTGAAGGTGAAATTCCGACATTCGCTCCTACGGCGCCTGTGGTCCGTATTGATCCCGAAGAAGGGAAGGAGAAAGTGAGAGCTGCGTTCGCCCGGTTTCTCGATACGTATGATCATGAACGGGGTGAATTCAGGGAATTCGTCCTCACCGAGGATGACGCACTGAGCGATCCGGCGGTCCTTCGGACCCGGCTCTGGGAGCAGTTCACCCCGGATGACCGATATCCAGTTTGTGTCTATATCCACGAGTTTCTGAAAATCGACAGAGCGGCGGCTCGCTCTCAGGTCGCGGAGACTGTGGTCGAAACGGTTTGTGACCGCCTCGTCGCACCACCTCCTCTCAACAATGACGCCGAACCAGTACTCTTCGGCTATAGAGCGAACTCCAATACCGAACTCCCAAGACTTGACCGCATCGCCGTCGATCCCCGAGGGTCTGAACGGCGAAGCAACGACGCGGTAGACAAGTAGCACACTTCTGCTTCCCAGGCTACTGGATCAAATCGACCCGACCGTCTCCAATGCGTACCCCTCTCATATATACTGCAGACACGATTGAAACTGCATGACCGACTCAGTACCAACCACTGTCGGTCTGATTGCTGATGTTCATGCGAATCTCCCGGCACTCGATGGGGTCCTGAATGACATGCCGGATCTCGATGCGCTCGTTCACGCGGGTGATATCATTGGCTATGGTCCGTGGCCCAACGCATGTGTCGAAAGACTCCGGAAACACGACGCCGTCAGCGTCCGTGGGAACCACGATCAGACGGTTATCGAGGGGCGCGCGTATGAATCGAGCGATCGATACGCACAAGACAACCTCACCGATGAAAACCTCTCGTGGATCGAAGCGTGTCCTGACAAGCGGGCACTCTTTGAGGACCGAGTCGTTGTCGTCCATGGCCACCCGGACGATCGGTTTCGATACACTGAAGCCTCCAATTTCTCGGCGGATCTTCTGGGCGAGGAAGACGTCCTTGTCCTCGGACATACACATCAACAGGCGAAAGCGGAATACGACAACGGTATCGTCGTTAATCCTGGAAGCATCGGACAACCCCGAGATGGCGACGAAAGGGCTGCATACGCCGTTCTCGACTTGACGGCTCGAACGGTCGAATTACGACGCGTCCCCTACGATATCGACAGACTCGTGGAAAAAATCGAGGAGAGTAGCATCTCCGCTTACCATACGGAGCGATACCGCCACGCAGAGTGAAACAAATTGGCCGATTACCCGGGTGACCGTAACCAGCCAGATAGGGTTCTATTCGTAAGATAGTCAGGATGTTGAGCCCGGCAAACACACTTTAACCAACAAATGGAGCAAACGAACTGATTGTTGGTTAAGAATGGCTTAGATCATCGCAACGGGGCGATCCCAACGAGCAAGCCTGCAAATTACGTACCACCCTGAATGGAATCAGTAAGAATGGACATCTAACGAGTACACGAGGACTGTATCTGTGGAAACGTTTCCGGTGAATTCGCGTTCAGCGTGGAGAGAATGAACTCGTTGTGTCGTAATGCCGATCCGGCCACTGAACTCCCGTTCGACGTATTCCGTTCCCCTCAGTGCGTTCGTGATCTCTTCCCAGGTCGAGGCAAGAATCCTGTAGGCTACTGTCGTTTCATTCCGATAGAGCTCCGCGCATTCGGAACGCCCACATCTTTGATATTCACGAATTTCGCAGCGAACCCAGTCCATGTGCTGATCGATAGTTGTCAACGCACGATGGATGTCCATCGGTGTATCTTCCCGCGGTTCATACGCATCCATGATCAGTTCGTGGTCGAATGGGTGAGGCCAGTCAGTCCGCCACATATCGACCATGGATTCACCCATGCCGGTCCGAACTGATACTCTTCGATCCGGTTCCAATCATCTAACGACGTAGCTTGTGGTCATGGGCAACGTATTCGGCCAGCACGATTCGGCCCGGTGCTTCCTGAGAACGTACCTCGTTTTCATCAACGTCGAACCATTCCGCTCCGAGTTCGTCGTACGACATTCGTTTGTCTGACCGCGCGCGTTTCAATTCGATTTCCTCCACTCTGGAGCACGGCCACTCCTAGCGGGATAGACAGGTCGCTACATCGCTCGCATCTGACAGGGGGTCGTCCGGATCTTGTGGGAATGTCGGCATCATTCTCCACTCCCTCCCCTGCGTGGTCTCTCCTCGTCCGACCGCTGTCGGGTGTGAGTTTCGTCATCCAGTGCTTCCTCGAGGAGATACGCGAGGACAGTTTCGGTTCGTCGAGTGGTCTCGCCGCGTTCGGCGACTGGCGTGTCGCTGTGCTCTATAGCGACGAATCCACGCGGAGTTAGTTGGAGTGCTGACACACGCTCGCCAAGCAATTCTTCGGTATCCGCCTCGGCGAAGTATTCAGCCTGCTCTTCGGGGAGGTCATCCCCTCGAAAATAGTCCCAATATCTCACCAAAGAGCGGCGATGCCCGTTTACCCTCGAGACAGAGTTGTCCCCGTCGGTTAGACTCAGAATGACCTCGTGGGCCACACCGTTCGCATGATCGTCGATCATGGCTTTGCCCAAGGTGCGGCGTCGGTCATCGTCGGCGAGTAACTCCCACTTATCGCCACGTTCGATGGCCACGGGGCTCCCCGTTTCCACGAGTAGCTGCGACTCGCGTGGGTGGGCCTCGGGAAGAGCGAACACACGACTGGTCGTTTCGAAGAGAACGAGACCGTACTCACCGATCGACCCGACCGTTCGCTGGCGGGGTCTATGGTGCGTCCGTTCGTCTCCGTCGGGTAGGCTAGTGGAGAGACCCGGACTAGCATCCGTCGGTCTCAGAAAAGGATCAGTGGTCACCTTATCGGGGTCGAACTCCCCGAGCGAGGAGGCCGAGAGCAGCGTGCTCCCCACTACGCCAAGATAGTCGCGTCGGTTCATCCGCTGAGCTTCCCCCTTGCCCCACCGTCGGCCCGAGGCGACAGTGTCCACCCACCAGATAGTCGGGCACGAGGGCCGCTGATCCTCGTGAACGCTTCTGCCATCGCAGTCAGTCCGGTTCGCTGGCTCATCGATCAGTCCTCCGCAAGACATCTGTCCTCGCCCGATCAAGGAGTGTCCGGGGACTCCACGGCCCCTGTCGAGAGCCGAAAACGACCGTAAAGATCGCCCGCCGGTCGGTCGTATCCAGTACCCAGTGTTCACCACACTGTGTCGATGAGCTGGGGTAGAGCCACTCGATGTCAGCTGTTGCGGGCGCGTCAAAATGGATTGCAGCATGTCGATGAGCGTCCGCCTCATCATACCCACTCAGGTCGACTTGCGTCCATTCGACACCTGCCCGGCAGTAGAGTCGATCCATGTACTCGTCGAACATCTCAGATATCAGTGTACGAACGGCCGACGCGTCACTCGGATCATGTAGATCTACACTGGCGGTATTCACGACGTATCTTGGGCCGACATCATCCGTGATTTCGGCGAAACCACGAACCGAGAACTGATGCGCCGCGAACCGGCCGTCGCGGTTTATCAGTCTGCTGGCGAATGGGGTAGGTCGATTCGTCTCGATCGGCGTGAACGAATCCGGCAAGGCCGTTTCTGTGACGAGTGGCTTCTCCGTAGATGCGGTATCCTCTCCAGTTTCGGGAAGAGCCAGTGGGGCCGGAGCGACCGCTATCGACTGGAGATACGTTCGCCTCGATACCTTGGACAGACGAGTCTGCTGTTCGTCATCCTCTGAATGGGGGATGTCGTCAGTCATCGGTTGAGGTGGTCCACGTTCACGATCGCTGTTTGTGGAAACCGTTCCAGAGAGGTACCTGTGCGGCCGTCTTGGACTTGATCGGGTGTGGCGTCGATCCCGAGGCTCTCGGCGGCGGTCGCCATTTGCTCGGCATCCGCCTCCGATCGGAACAAGAGTCGATCGAACAGCGCCAAGTTCTCAGGTGTCATCCCTTCTCTGTCAAAACGACCGAGACAGTATTCGACTGTTGGGAATGGGCCACGGCGAATGTCGATATCGACCGAGACATCTTCCCCGTAATCCAGTGTCGCATTTCGGATCGCTTCTGAGAGTCGCCATTCTAAGTGGTCGTCGTTGTAGAGCATCCCAAGGACGAACAGAGCCAGTGCATCCTGAGTCGCAACGCGAATCTCTGCGGGGTCTTGATCGTCCGGTCCAGTGAATACCGACTCGATATCCGATTCTCGGAGAGTCGGGTAGAGTACTCGGATGTCTTCGAGTGTGGCTTCGAGCCGGTCGCGTACACGCTCTCGGACATCATTTCGCGTGGTCCGTGAGGTTTCGCTATCCTGCAACTGCTCGCGCTCGGTGTATGTCAGTAACCCCTCCGGCGTGGACGTATGATCTGTCATTCACCGACTCCCGTCCACGCCTCTGCGGATACTGAATGGTCGGGGTTCCGTATCGGTCGACAGCCTTGATGATAAGAACGTCGACGAGGAAGTTCGTGATGACGGTCGTTGGACACCTTTCTTTCACTCATGAGTGAACGAGCTGGGTGCAACGGTTGGTCAAAGACAACTTCGGTTTGACCCCCAGTAAAGAGGCCAACAGCCTTCCGAAGAGGTGATATCCATCCGATGAATTTGAAGTACTTTTGGATAATCATATGTACTTGTGTGCATTACTGAATGACAATAAACCTTGTGTACGGGAGTATTTTTATGCCCAGGGTGTGTTGAGAGAGGTATGCCACGGCCATCTATCGATGAAAGTCTCGCAGAGGAAATCAGGCGGATTCATCGGGAGACACAGGAAGAATCCGCTGGAAGCTTTCAGGAAGCTCTGGACACCGTCGTCCAGTTGGCTCTGAAACAGGCGAAGTTAGAAGGGCGACCGACCAAGGATTCCCAGGGATGGTATCCGGGCAAATACGCTGGAAAGGTGGTTGGAAAACTCGTCGATGCAGCTGGCGCTGAGCAGTCGTCATCGGGCATGTCGATCGGTTCGGGGCATGATGCCGATTCGAGCATTCTTCCCAGTCGATCACCGGAGGATACCGCGATTTTCAAAGCACGACTGGAGGAGGAACGGATGATCGCATTCCCAGAAGCGGAAGCGGCTGTCCTTGGACTTGAGAAAGGCGATATTCTCCAGATTTACGCGTATGGAATTGACAACGAAATCGACGAGGATCGATAATCGAAGGGACAGTCACTCGCGGGCTGTCCCATCGTATGTAGTAAATTCTACTACTCAATCTTCGAATTGTCGGGGATTTCCAAAGACACCTCTAGCTCCATCAAGAAACTGCTGTCCGTGTAGTCGAAATGACCGACAGTGAGTGGGGAGACAAGGTACTCGCCGAATTCAGTTTTTATGCATTTCCATGATCGAGATGATGGGAACCGTCTTCAGATTAGTCGTGACGAGGGAGATCAGTCACGACCGGGCCAACAGCAGTATCCTTATCGACGGATCCATCACTTTCGTCATAGTCCGGATCCCTCTCCCGTTGCTCACGGTAAGGTTCATCGCCGTGGGCAAGCCCGACCACCTCGCCGATGAACATGAACCCGTCACCGGGACCGAACTCTGGAGCCTGGGCATCGTAGTCGTTGCGGAGCCACGCCATGTGCGTGTCGACATAGACATAGACTCGCCATCCCGGCGGACCATATTTCTCGATAGTGCGCCCTTCTCAAGTCCCGGTACCGACGAACGGACCCGTGTAATCGAGTTCATCGTCAACGATAGAGATACTATCAGCCTCTGCTGGCGCTTTCGAGAATACCGTTTCATTCTCGATCCGAATAGAGACCGTCGTTATTGATCCGACTGAATCGGCCGACAGACGCTCGATCACACTTCAGTAATGCGTTTCATGAATCAAAAAATTGTCGAGCATAAGGATACATCCGCCCACACCACCCCCTCTGCAGACCGTCGTGGCCACTGACGTGGTAACCCATTCGTCGTCCTGTACGTCTCGAAGTGGGAGAGCGAACCCCACGGGTCGAACAATTCAATGACTACGCGACCTTGGTGACCGCCTGCGATTGCCGTTCGGGTTTCCTAACGGCGTCTGACAATTAAACGTCTCCTGAAGCCGTCCCCCGCTCTCCGACACCAACATCGTCGAACAGATCCTGCCACTCATCTTCTCAGTACTCAATCAGATCAAAGTACGTTCGATAGCCAGTCAGCGTGAGCACCTCGAATACGACCCTCAATAAAGGTCTCACACATTAAACTACAAGCTGAAAGTTCTCTTCCCACCGAATTAAACGACAGCATGAGAGCAACCACACTCTGAAGATTGGGGTGTCTGCTGTTGTGAGTTGAGCGTTCCCTCACCGGGACAAGGTTATTTTGTCCGTTCTGTCAATACCGGAGGTATGGTTAATCTGGTTTCAGTAGGGGAATTCGATCTCGACGAAGGGGCCCTCCAAGCGGCTGTCGATACGTACCTCGATTTCAAATCGACTGATGAGGACCAGAGAAATTGGAACCGAGAGGTTCTGAATAGCGGCCATTCGTGGCTCAATCAACGGGACCTGACTGCGGACACGGTATCGGAATATATGTCGGAACTGAGAGAAGCAACGGGAGATGATCACCCAATTCTGTCCGAGGAAGACTTCGACGACCTGGAGGCGAAGGTAGCTGACGACGCTGGAAATTTCGTCAAGAACCTGGTAGCGCTATTCGAAGATGAGAGTTCACTCGAAGATCGCATTGAGCGATTCAGGACGAATCAGGATATAGATCTCACGGTCATTAGTGCTCTCTTGACGACTTCCGACCCCGACCGATATGTACTGTACGACGAGGAAGGCTTTGAGACGCTTATTCGTTACTTCACTGGGTTGCACAGTCCCGATCTCGGCGATCTCTCTGTCGGGAAAAGATACGAGCTCTATCGGGACTACTGTTCAACAATCCAGACGGACGTTTTGAGCGAGAAACTCGCTGACGCCACGCTGCAAGACGCTCAAGAGTTCGTAGGTACTGTAACGCACTCAGCAGAATGTAGATACAACTTCATTCTCAGATACCTCTTCAGACACACTAGCCGGTTAGAGGAATTCGAGGATCAAACCTCTGTGTTCCTCGACGAAATTCGCACGCTACCACAGGCATTTCTCAGAGAACAGCTTGAGGCGTACGAAGGACGCCAGAAAATAGCCAAAATCCGGTACGATGTGCTCGATGCCATCCTTGACGGCGCATCCGTAGATATCGACGAAATCGCCGCACGAGAGAATGCAAACCACGAGAAGAACATCATGAACTCGTGGGACGACTACAAGATCCTCGCTCAGATTTACTACAACTATGCCAAAGACCGTGTAGAGGCGTATATCGAGGATTTGCTCGATTATCTACGAAACGAGATAGACGCTGACCAACTGTCTACTCACTACGTCACCTACCAGGGCGCAACCAACATCCCGAGTACTCGCTCGTGGGCTGTTCTGTATCCGAGCGTTCTCGGAGATCACAAATCGGCATATCAACTGTACATCTATTTCTATCCCAACGAGATTGAATACGGGATCGATAACGGAAGCGACGTCCCTCGAAAGGAATACGATGACGAGTCGTTCGAGTCTGAAGACGAAATATCGATCCAGAACGTGGTCGAAGCGTACAGAGAACGGTTGGACACGTTCTGGAGGTGGAACGAAGAACTGATCGAAGAACCGGACTCCGCAGAGTACGACGAGTTACCGTGGTTCGAGACCGTCGAAAAACATCTCCAGCGCAAGAAACAGATCGTTTTCCACGGTCCGCCAGGAACCGGGAAGACCTATGGAGCACTCAACTTCGCCAAGTGGTGGATAGACAGGGGACTGGACGAGGAAGACCACTTCGACGACGCTGTCGAGGACCGCCTTCGGATGGTAACGTTCCATCCGACGTTTTCGTATGAAGACTTCATCGAGGGGATAACGGCGAAGACCCGTGACGGCGACCTCGTATACGAACCCAAGGCTGGCGTGTTCAAGGAGATGGCTGAGGACGCCGTCGAGGCCTACGAAGACGCCGACTCGAAAGCAGATGCCCCCAGATACATCCTTATCATCGACGAAGTGAACCGGGGAAACATCCCAAAGATCTTCGGTGAGACGATCACCCTCATCGAGAACGACAAGCGGCTCGGTGAGCCGAATGAGATGAGAGACGAGCTGCCACATTCAGAGGATCGGCTCGTAGTGCCCCCGAATCTCTACATCATCGGGACGATGAACACGGCCGATCGGTCAATCGCACTCGTCGATGCCGCGATACGTCGGCGATTCCGATTTCGACACTTCCCGCCGAACTACGAAGTTCTCTACGACCAACTTGGCTTCGATGGCGAGCAGGACGTCAAAACCAAGGCTTCAGTCGAAGAGGGAGAGGACCTCGGTGCCCTCTCCATTCTCGCACTCAGTGCTATCAACGAACGTATTCGGGACAGTGGGAACCTCGGGAAAGGCAAACAGGTCGGTCACTCCTATCTCATCGGTGGGACCACGGACGAGCGTCTCGTAGAGTCCTGGAAGAACGAGATACTCCCTCTGCTCGATGAGTACTACTTCGGAGACATGGAGCGGCTCAAAGAGCACATATTCGATGGAGGGGGTGAGAGCCTATTCAACTGGAAGGAACAGCGGATCGCCGATTTCGATTCCGACGCTCTCCGTGCCGCGCTTTCCGAACTCGTTGGCGAGGATGGTGAAGTGGAGTGACAACTGCTGACCTGATAGAACTGTCCGAGTACGACGAATCAGACCCAATCGACCTGTCCGATGACGATATCGAGATGATCGAATCACAGGTCGATGGATTGCGAGTGGAGTACAGACGAGGCAAACAGGTCGTACTGCACACGGATCATCGAGTCGGAGTCGTTGCCCTCCCCGATGGACCCACTATTGAGATACAACCGAAAATCGGGGAGCCAAACCTAGTCACACTGCTACGATACGCAAACGGGACAGAACCAACCTATCTCTCACACGAAACGGAACTCGAAAGCGGGACGAATTTTGTGGACACGGTAGCAGCCCTGTTTCTCGAAGAACTGGAAGCAGTTCTGTCTCAGGGCCTTAGGAGAGAGTACGTCGATGTAGAAGGAACAGAAGAGTATCTCCGGGGCAGATTGAACGTCCAGAGACAGCTCGCAGGAGGTCCCGGTAAGACGGATTTCGAGTGCGATTACGACGAATTCACCTACGATACCACGCTAAACCAGACGATTCTCTGCGTTGCGAACACGCTGTCGTCGCTGGTAGATAGCTCCGAGATCGCTGGCGAACTACGCGAATACGAATCGCGGCTCAGACGACGAGTGACGCTCCGAGAAGTTTCGATCGAGGAAGCCGAACGGATCGAACTGACTCGCCTTACTGATTACTATGAGAAGGTTCTGGCCTTGTCTCGCCTCGTGCTGAAACACATCTACATCGAAGACATCGTCGCCGGTGAGGGTGCATCGTACTCCCTGTTGATCGGAATGAACGACGTGTTCGAAAAGGTAGTCGAGAGAACAGCACGAGAAACCGTGGACGAACGAGATGGCTGGAGCGTGGAAGGACAGGCTCGAACCGACAATCTACTCAGAGGAAATCCGTCGATTCGTATGCGACCTGACTTCGTAGTCAAACGCCACGGTGAGCCAGTACTGGTCGGGGACGCCAAGTGGAAGACCAAAGTCAAGAATAACGACGTCTATCAGGTCGTAGCGTACCAGACAGCCTATGATGCGCCAGGTGTGCTGGTCTATCCAGACAACGATGGTGCTGTCGAGAATGACTACTCCGTGAAGAACGGGTATAGTTTAGCGATGTTGGAGCTACCGACAGGGGTGAATACTGCAGACGTTGGTAAATTTGGTCGAAAAAACGTTGAGCGATTTTTCGATTTTCTTTCTGGGACTGTAGGTTGACAACACGGAGGAAGGGAATCATGAGCTCTCGAACCGGATCCCTCTCAGTATTTCTTTATTTTCAGCTTTGTTCTGCGGTTTGTGGTAGAACATTCTCTGCATAATGCTTAATCGTCCGTTCAGAAGTGTAGCTATCATTATGGGATTTTGGCGAAGATTCGGCACACTCAGTTTTCACAGGGTACTAGTTAACCAACTACTGTCTCGCTAGAATTGGTTAATAATGTGGGTGTCTCCTATGTATCCCCCACTGGTTGTGGTACGTCTGCAGCCCGGGCTATTCCACATCCGAGACTCGAATGGAGCTATAACGTGAATATCGTGCTAACCCAGATTAGAACACCCTCAGACATCACTGAATCGGCAGCGCCAGACAGTACCCCTCTACCTCCGGTGCAAGTGAGATTACTTGCCGGCGGCGTTCGAGCTCAGCCTTCCGTTCATCCACCCGCTCATCCAACCGGTCCAATCGACGTCGCTGTCCTCGGATCGAAATCTCCATATCTTCTCCAGCGGCAGCCTGCTGCTGGTACTCCGAAATAAAAGCCTGAATCCGCTCACGCTCTGCCTCGGCATACGCTTCCAAATTCGCCCGTTCCTGCTCAACCTCAGTGGCTCGGTCGGCGGAAATGTCGCTCTGGACTGTCCCCAAGACGTTCGCGACGTACTCCTCGGCAGCGGCTTCGAGCTCGTCGCGATTGACCAGCAGCTCCCGAACGGCTCCCGAATCGGGGCTAGCTCGAATCGTCTCAGCCTCAAGTACCTGCTCGCCGACCGGCCGCCGCGGACTCTTTGTCTCCAGATCGACGAAGACCGGAACCAACTCCTCCTGAATCATCTCGCCAGTTCCGTCCTCGAAGCCGACCCTGTAGACGAACGTAATCCCGGGGTTCTCAATGAATGGCAAGAGCTTCAACCCGACAACTCCATCGTCACCGGCCAACAACTGCTCGCGCAGCCCCAACACGAGCGAATCGTCAGGGGAGAGATACTCGATTCCCTGATGATCCATCGCGAACTCTCGGGAGAAGGTTACGGGCCCACGCTGGGTTTCGGCACCAGTCTCTGAGAGCGACGCTGGCAAGAAGACATCATACAGCTGGTTGCCACGCTTCTCAAGGCGTCCACCGAAAGCTTCCAATCCCCGATCGACAAAGGCCCGGATATCGGCTTCCGTCCCAAACACGTCGGCCGATTCATCGATTACGGCCTCAATTCGCTCCCGACTCTCAGCGTCGAACGTGCTTGGGTCGATCAGACTGCGGTCGTACCACTCAAGCAGGGTTTGCTCACGCTCCTCCATGAGCTCCTCTAACTCCGCCGCGGTCGCTTCGGGGGGCTCCTCGCTCTGGACCGACCGCATAATCAGGTCGTCGATGTTGATATCGTCAAGCATCCCCAGCACGTCCGCGGTCGACCCAACTTGGGAGCGAATATTTTCGACCTTTTCCTGCAACAACTCGAAAATCTCGCCCTCCCGTGTCCCCTCGAACTGGAAGTTCCAGACCTTGACTTCCTTGTCCTGTCCATAGCGGTGAATCCGACCGATCCGCTGTTCAAGGCGGTTGGGGTTCCAGGGGAGTTCGTAGTTCACCATGATGTGGCAGCTGTGCTGGAGGTCGATCCCCTCACTGGCTGCATCAGTCGCAAACAAAAGCCGAGGCTCGCCGTGGTTGAACTGATCCTCGATCTGCTGTCGGTCGTCCTTATCGACGTCGCCGTGGATCACCAGAATCTCCTCCGCCCAGGGCTGGTCCGATACTTCCTCCAACAGATAATCGAGCGTATCCCGGTATTCTGTGAACAGTAACAGCTTCTCGTTGGGGCTTTCTTCCAACAGCTGCTGGATGTAGCGCTTGACCTGCTGAGCTTTCGTGTCGACCGGAATCGATTCAGCCTGATTCACCAGGTCCTGGAGCATCTGGATTTCTGTCTGCAGGGCGTCATCGCCGTTGACCACCGTCAGGGTCTCCAGTTCCTGCTCGGCGGCCTCCCGATCGTTCTCCTCTAAGTCCTCGCCGTCGAGATACGCTTCGGCATCCTCGGATAGCTCCCGATTGGCGCCGCCCTCCTCCAACAACCCCTGCAGTCGTCGACGCAGCGTCTCCCGAATCGCACCCACGCTGGAGACCAGGCGCTTCTGCATCAGCGCCATCGCAAAGCCCACAGCGGGCTCGTTGAGCTGCTCCGAGCGGTTGTACACCTCCTGCACATAGGTCGTCACACCCTCGTACAGTTGCTCCTCAGCGGGCGTCATCGACACCGTCATCGTCCGGACCTCTCGGTTGGGGAAGATCCGCTCGCCGTTGTCGTCGTAGATGGTCTGTTTCCCCCGCCGAATCATCATCTGCTCGACGGTCTCCCGACTCAACTCTTGGTCCTCTGCGACAAGCAATGGGTCGAGATAGCTGATCAGCGACCGGAACCCTTGTCCCTTCCCGTCATGGGGCGTTGCACTCAACAGCAACAGCGATTCGGAATTATGTGCCACTCGTTCGGCCATCTGTGAGGTAACTGAGGGGCTGTCCCCACGCTGGGCGGCCTTGTGGGCTTCATCAATGACGACGGCGTCCCAGAACGCCTCCTCTAAGGCGGGCTGGAACTCGTCCTGCCGGAGGAAGGCCATGCTCGTGATCAGCTGGACGCCGTCCTGGTCCCAGATGTTGGCCGCGTCGCCCAGCCGTCGCCGCTCGCCCTCGACCCACGCTCGGTCGGCGACGGTCAGATCGATGTCGAAAAACCGGTCCATGTCCCGGACCCACTTCTTCTGGAGGTGGGCCGGAACGACGAACAGCACGCTGTCGGCACGATTCCGTGCTTGCAGCTCTTTCAAGATGAGCCCTGCCTCAATGGTCTTGCCCAGCCCGACGTCATCAGCGATGAGCGCCCGCTGTCGAAGCGACTCCATGACCTGGTTCACACACGCCAGTTGGTAGGGCTCCAGTCGCACCAGCGAGTTCGAAATCGAGAGCAGTTGGCCCTGTTCGTGGGCGATGGTCAGATTGAGTGCCTCCATCCGGAGGTCAAATCGCTCGGCGTCGACGGCCTCATGGGCCGGGTGGAACTGCTCAAAGTTCTCCGGGAGGTCGTCCAGTTGGCTCCCAATCGGCTTGATCTCGACGTCTGCGACGGAGATCGTCTTCGCGCCGACACCCTCGATGTAGGCCCGGAGATACTCGATATCGCCGACGCTGTCGGTGCGAATGACTTCCGCCGGTTGGTCGTTGATCCGAACGCGGTCTCCTGGCTCGTACATCAGTTAGAGGACATCGTCCTCGACAGTACGCGGGACGATATTTTGTTCGGCAAGCGGCGTGATGTTGATGGCGACGCCGTGTTTGTGGTTGGGTCTGTAGCCGGCAGTCGTGATCTCTGAGAGGGCCCGGTCGGACCACTCATCGGAGATCTCGCTGGAGAGAGCGCCACAGGAGTGAGCGATGTTCTCCCCGAGACCGATGTACTCATCCACGTCGTTCGCCAGTTGAGAGATCAGCCGTTGTTCCTCAGAGACGCCCTTCTCATCGAGACTGGTCTGATCAACGTCCTCCAGCTTGTCGAAGTAGTACGTCATGTAGAGAATCCCGTTGCTCGCGAAGTGCGAGCTACCGAGTAGGTCATCAGCGAAGTAGTTGAACAGGTCATACAGATGGGCTTCGACAGGCTCACTTGTATCTCCAGCGTAAGCCTCGAAGGCCGTTTCGAGGTCCGCCAGCGCGTCAAGCCACTCCTCGCGGTGCTCGTTGACCTTCTCGTAGAAGTTCCCTGTGAACAACTCGGCGAGATCGACGTCCTCCATCTCGGTGAGCTCGTCGACGATGGCGAGCCGCTGTTCGGTTCGTTCCCGGAATTCGGCGACGCGTTCAGCAGCTTCAGCGGCCGTCTCCCGGTTGGTCTCTGAGAACTGACGGGGCGTAGGCTGTGCCAAATCGGCTACGGCGTCTTCGAACTCCTGGATTTGGGTGAGCTCGTTGTCGTAGCGAGCGTACTCCTGTGCAGCTTCCGACTGTTCGGTGGTGGAGAGTGAATCGTTATTCCGCCGGCGGTTTGCGGCTCGGCGGCGATCACGGAGCCGGTCTTTCCGTGGGTCGAGGTAGTTGTTCTGCAACCGGTCGAATACTCCTGCGTCCAGCTGGTGATAGTCAATCAGGCAGCCGAACCCTTCACTCTCGACGTCGGAGACGAGCCGCTCGGTGGTGAAGCGCCACAGGATTGGCGTTCGGTCGAACTTCTGGATGTGGTAATTGAACAGTTCCTCCTGAAGCCAGGTGCGAAGGTTGGGGTAGGCTTCTTCGGCAGCGCTTTCGGTCCCGAGCATGGCATCGACCTCCGCGAGGCGCTCGTCCGCGTGCTCGCCCCACACGCGCTCAAACTCGCCCTCGATATGGGTTAGCAAGTCATCCTTCCCCTCGATATTGGAGAGCTGTATAATGCCGTCGGAGGCGTCGCTGGTGGCTTTGACCGCGAAGTGAAGGAGGAGATCCTTGACCTGCTGTGTGAAGTCCTCCGAGGGTTCGGTGATAGTGTCTGGATTGTACTCCTCCTGTTCGCGCGGGTCCTCAATTGTACGGAGTGCAATTTCTTGGAGGATGGTTTCGCGTTGTCCATCGGTGAGGTCGAAGCAGTCGAAGACAGCTTCATCAATCCCGTTGGCGCAGGACTGGAGGTTCTGTTCGACGCGTTCAAGATGTTTCGCAGCTGAAACACCGACTTCGCGGAGTGGGTCGGATGAGGTTGCTGTCTCATGGGGTGCGTCGAGATCGAGTTTCCCCCGGAGTTCGCGGTGTGGATGGTCGTACTGTTCCAGCGGGTCGTCGACGCCGAGTGTGTCTAGGAGGACAGGGCCATTGTAGTGCGGCGAGACGAAATCGTACTGTCGTTTGGAAACAAGGTGACCAACGGCCTCTTTTGAGAGCCTCTTAAGTGCCTCTATTCGTCCAATCTCCTCACGCCAGGGGACTTTCGAGATTAACCCCACCTCCCAATTGCGCTCAGAAGTTTGAGCGAGCATAAGATAAGTGAATATATGGCTATTAGTGTAGGAAAGAACAGACCAGATATCTGAATCAGGAATATAGACCGACCCCATATGAGCGAAGATCGAGGAGTCATGCAGATATCCAAATCTTCTCCCACTTCTTTTCGACATTGTATAGGTGAGGGCCTCGTTAAAGTACCAATCCTCATTACGGGGATAAGAACCTGGGTATCGTTTTACTTCTTGTCCGTTTTCTTCCCACAGTAATTCCCGTGTAACTCTGGGGAGTATCCAAGCATCTTCCCCGCCTTTAGAGAAGGGTTTCCAATTATTGTTCGGAGTCTCCCAGAACCGTCGAATGAACCGTCCGTCGTTACCTGTCTGCAGACCGACTTTAGCCCCCCCGAGGCTCTCTCGATCAACTCGGCCGTTCTCGGCGTCAAGAACCACCTCTGCAGAATAGAGCGAGCGCAAGTCCTTTGGGACCCAATAGGAGAGCGGAGCACCCGGAATTATCCCAAACTCCGACAGCTCCCTCACGTAATAACGCTGGATGTCTGATTGCTGTTTCCGAGTGAACGAAGCGTCAAGAAACTTACTTTCTTTATTGGATTTATCCACATCGGGGAGTCGGATGAAACTCCCCAACTGATTACTTTTTGTTGAGGAACGGACCACTGTTCCAACGGTGCCAACTGTTGCGTTGTCCAAAATATCGTATCCGAACTCCGTGAAGAAGTCGAACGCTCCCTTGTCGCCGACAAAATCCTGACGGAAAGCCTCGAAGGATCTACTGAACATGAACGACCAGGGGACCAACATCCCCGTCCGGCCATCTGCTTTCGCAAGCCGGTCACACACCTCAAAGAAATTGATGTAGTACTCCGTCGTGTACTCGTAGTGCTCTTCCACGTACTCCTGTACAGCATCAGGCATCCGCCCACCCGAACCATACGGCGGGTTCATCAACGCCGTATCGTACTCCTGTGTAAGCACAACAAGCAGATTCAGGAAACTTCGGAGATTCTGCTCACCGAATGAATCACTGGTCCGCTCCTCCACGGCCCGCCGAAGCGCCTTGAGGAACGAATTGAGTGACTGGTGATCGCCTTGGTGGAAGTCTCCCAGCTCACTCTGGGTTTTCGTCGAATCGAACACCTCCTCCAGGGTCCCACTCACGTCAAGCAGACTCCCTAGGGCCTCCGTATGGCGGAACGTCTCGATAATCTCGTTCAGCGCTTCTCGCAGATCGCTCCCCTCGCCAGTGATCTCGTCAAGCACCGATGCTCCCTCTTCGATCTCTGCCACCCGAGCATCAGCACAGACAATCCCAACGTTAGGCATGTCGAACTCGCCGTCTTTCTCCTCAGCACGCGTTCGAGCCTTCAGATAGAGGTTGAACGCTGAGAGCTGGCAGGACCGCAGGTCGATGTCGACGCCATACAGATTATGCTCCAGTACCTTTGCCGGGATCTCTGCGCGATCCAAATCCGTCTCCTCCCACCAAATGCGCTCCAGGATATCGAAGGCATAGAGGAGGAAATGTCCGCTTCCACAGGCAGGGTCGATGACGCGCAGCTCCCGCGGGTGGTCGAACTCGGGAGCCTCCCCAGCCTCCTCGTCAGGAATGAGGTACGTACAGAGTTCCGGAACACTGGGTGAGTCCTCCGGCGTCACTAACCGCTCTTTGCGCTCCTCGGGCGACAACGACTCCGGCGCCGGAATCGCGTCCTCCTGCCCCGTCGATTCGAGATAGAGTTTCCCCAGGGAATTGTCGGTAAGCATCCGAACGACCCAGTGGGGCGTGTAGAACTGGTTCGCCGGCCCGACATCCTCTGGGTCAAGCGAGTTCTTGGCGTCGAGCGATTCGACGACCGGGCGGTTGTAGTATTCATACACCCAGCCCAGCACGTCATCAGCGCGCCACACTTCCGCGGGAATCTCGTCTAACTGCTCGACTGCATCCTCGAACAGCCCGGCGTCGACATCCAGCACCGAATAGGGCGAGTTCGTATCGAAGAGAATCTCGATCTCGTCGTCAAACCGCTCACATGCTTGCTCATACGCCGTAATAACCGCCTCGTCGGGTCTCAAATCAATTCGATTGGCAACCACCTGCTCGGCCGCAGGCGTCATCCCTGATTCCCCGATCTGGGTTACAGGCTGGTCGATGAAGCCCCGTACCTCCAAACAGCGCAGCGCCGCGAGCCGATTGACGAACGTATAGCCAACGCCACTCAGATACTGCTCGTAGGCCCACTCCCAGGATTTGTCGCCGGGATTCTCCTGTTCCACAGCGGCAACCAGGTCCTCGCGCACCGCCTGCTCCTCATCGGAAAGCTCCCCTCCACTCTCTCGCTCATCCAGATCGTACTGCTGTTCGAGTTCGTACTCTACCTCACGCTCGACCAACGCGCGCAATTCCTCGACAACGTCCTCAAGATGTTCACGTTCTGCCTTGTCGAGTTGAGCTTTCCGGGGAGATGAATCGGACCCAGACACAATTGTATTCCAACCTTTCCCGAATCTACATCAACCTTGGCATGGCAAGACGGTAGCCGACTGTCGATTGTCAAAATGATTCAGGACAAGAACATCTAAGTGGGAACCTATCCCCTTACAGCGTATGCCAGACGGCCGGCCATCGGGAAATTTCGAGATCAACTCCCTGAACGGCCAGTTCGGTCCGGACGAGACACATATCGGGCTCGTCGCCGCGAGCCTGGATTTAGAACAGACCCGGGCCATCGTCGAACTGTATAACGAATGTGGAGACTGGGAGACGACCAACGACGAGTGGCTCGAACAGCGGAAGGCAGGCCGACTCACTGTCGAGGGCTCCCGCCGCGCATATAATGCGATCAAACCACGACTGCAGGAAGCCGGCGGAGGTCTCCCACCACTCAGTCAGCTCCCTACAGTGCTGGATGCGTGCCGAAAAGAACGGGACAAACACCAGGTCCTGTTCTGTTACCTCGTCGCCGAGGACGCCGTCGTCCGCTATGTCCTGCATGAATACATCCAGCAGCTCCAGCGAAAGAGCGTCAGCAGCCTTGACTTCTCCAACGAGCAAATCATCGCGTTCCTGGACCAGTTCCGCCATACCGACGACTCGCCACTGGATTTCTCCGACTCAACGAAAGACCGGTGGGGGACGAACTTCCGGAGCGCCCTGCGTTCAATCGGCGTAATCCAGTCCAAGCAGGGAACCGACGGCGATGTCCCAAACATTGGCGACACCCCCCTGGAGACAGCGGCCTACTGGTCGTGGCAACAGCTGGACGATGAGTGGTTACAGAACCCGCTTGGATGGCGATATCTCTTCCAGCCCGAGCCGTTCTGGAGCCCCCAGAGCGACCGGCTCGCCAAATCGACCCGATGGAGCACCCATGAGTCCCACGGCCGCCTCTGGTACGAACCGGTCGAGGACTTCTACGCGAACTTCGGGAAAACAGCATGATCGACGACGAACAGCTGTTTGACAACCCTGACCCACAGTTCGAGGAATCGATCCGAATCGATCGGGACCTGGAAGTCGAGGACGACGCCGAGGAGCGTGAACTCCTCTACCAACGCTACCTCGACGACTATCACCTCACGGACGCAACTGTAGACTTCCTAAAGGACCTGTTCACCCACTTCGAGGAGGACACCCCCGATGCCGACGAGCGAAACCACTGGTTGTATGGCTACTACGGCAGCGGGAAGAGCCACCTGCTTACTGCCCTAGACCTCCTGCTTGATACGTCACAGGTTGAAGCCCACGACGGCCAATCTGCCTGGGAGCGCTTCGACGACAAGCACGCCGAGCCCGAGCTCGGCGAGCAATGGCGCGGCCTCCATGACGACACGATCATCGTCCCTCTGTCGATCAACCTACTCCAGTACCAGGGCGTTCGCGAACAGAGCTTCAGCGAGATCGTCCTCCAAGAGGTCTACAACCAACGCGGGCTCGGCGAGCGCCTCGATGTCTCCTTCTTTGAGGAGGAGTTCAAGCGCACGGGCGGACTGTTCGACACCCGCGAGGTCTGGGAAAAACGCGAGCAACTCCTCAACGACATCCTCGCTGGAGAGGGCGTTCACAATCCCGACTATAGCTGGACGGACGTTCGACAGTATCAACTCCTCTCGGACATCGTCCTGCCAGACCTGACCAAGCGAGCCACCGGGATGGTCGACAACCTCGCCGACATTCAGAACAAGAAAATCGGCCAGGAACTCGCCGTCCGAAAAATTGAGTCCTACCGCCAAGAGCTCGAAGAGCAGTATGATCGACCGGTGAAAATCGCCCTCCTGATGGACGAAGTCACCCTATTCATCGGTGGGAACTACCAGCGCCTCTCCGAACTCAATGCCCTCGCGGAGGGAATCAAGGACGTCGGAGATGGCAACATCATCTCGGTTGTCACCGCCCAATCCGAAATTGAGGACGTCCAACCCGGGCTTGCCGTCAAGCAGCTCAACTTCGGGATTCTCAAAGACCGGTTCCCACAGCAGTACGAACTCCCGAGTCGCCATGCCGGAGAAATCGTCCAACAACGCCTCCTCGCCAAATCCGACCAAGGCACCCAATGGATCGAAAATAACGCCCTTACAGCAAAAGTCGATCCGAAGGTCATGTTCAGTTATCGGGACGTCAAGCAGAACACGGCGCCGCCGCTCAACGATATCGACGAAGAGCAGTTCATCCAGTATTACCCGCTGCTCCCCTACCAGCCGGCGCTGTTCATGGAGATTCTCTCGAACCTGAGAGAACTACTTCCCGATGCAACCAAATCGATTTTCTCGGGGACCGCCCGCGCCGTCCTCGCGCTCGTCGCCGGGCTGCGGGCCGAATGGGCGAAAAAAGACGGCGAGATTCCGATCATCAGCCTAGTTGATTTCTACAACCTCGTCCAGTACGAGCTCCAAGACATCATTCAGGAAAAGACGGAGGTCATCAAGGACATCGAAAACGACCCAGAAACCAATGCATTCGACCTGAAAGTCGCAAAGGTGGTCCTCTTGCTGTCGTACGTTCCCGAGATGATTCCCCAGACGGAACCGAATTACTCCAATATCGCGACTGCTGTCATGGACGATCTCGAAGGTGAGATCCGCTCGAACGTCCAGACCAGAGTTCGAAACTCCCTAGAGGGGAGTCTCGAGAAGTACATCCGCCCAGACACCAGTACGGACGGCGCGGATCTTCGATTGACCGATCGCGAAGAACAGCGTCTCATCTCCGACGCCCGGGAGTACGAGACGGAGCCGGAGTGGGACGAGATCATCGAATCGCTGGACGATCACCTCTGGGAGGATATCGTCGCCGATCTGAGCCTCCCGACGGGCTACGAATGGGAGGCTGATGACGACGACACGGCCTACCCGGTCGGCTATTCGTTCCATATCGACGGATCGGCGCTCGAAACAGGCTACAGCGATAGTGAGTCAGCCGTCTTCGACGTGGACGTCGTTATCCGCGGGCTGCGGCCGGACGTCGACAACGACAAAATCGCTCAAGACAAGCTCTACTGGACGCTCGAATCGGAAGGAATGGATGAGCTCCGCTCACAACTCACTGAGTGGTGGGCGCTGGAAAAGGCGACGAATAAAACGAACCCACCGGAATCGGTTGTTCGGGATCGGAGTGACGCAGCAAACCGCGTCAGGGAGAAACTCCAAGCAGCGCTTTCGAATGGCGACTTCACCGTCCAAGCTGACGACTTTACGACCATCGATAATGCGCTATCGGAGTACGTCAACGAGACGTATCCGGACTACTTCCACCCCGAACTCGCCCGGATTAGCGACTCACACTTAGATGAGCTCCGCCAGCTCGACGACGAGGACCCGCTCCCGAGTTGGGCCGATACCATCGGTGTTCCAGCACAATCAACCGGCGATATCGCAACGTTCAGCGATATCGCCTTTGAAGTGCGGAAGCTCATCGGGACCAAAATCCAAGATAGCGGTGACGGCGTCGACGTCGCCACCATCCTAAACCGGGCAATCGAAGAAGAGCCACTCTTCACCGTGGAGGCACCCACCGGGAAGGACCCATCGCCGGCGATGCTTGCGGTCCTGTGGGGCCTATGTCGAGCGGGCGTGTTCAGAGTTACCACCGTCGACGGCGAGCCAGTCGAACTCGACGCCCTCCTCACCCCGCGTCGACACACAACAATCACCCTCTCGACGGTCCCAGTAGGGCCACGAGCCAAGGACGTCTTCGTCGACCACGACATCATCGAACCGACCGAAAGCGAGAATCAGGGCTATATCAACTTCGTCGAGCAGCTCGAAAGCATCGAAACCCGGGCCAACGGTCTCAAAAACGACGCCAGCGTCAAAGCAGAGACCACCTTCGAGACGGCAGCGGTGAACACGCTAGTTCATCGGATTGCTACAACGGCTCGGGACATCGAAGATGCCGCCGCTGAGCGACAGGACGACGCCACCACCGTCGGAACGGACGAACTTCGAGAGATGGTCGAAGCAATGGAGACAGACAGGGAGATACTGACCATGGCCGAGACGCACTGGGAGGAACGCCTCCCGTTCCTCCTCCAGCTTGAAGCTCTCACCCGACCGGAACTTCGTGGAGTAGAGTGGCTCGGCGAGGACGTCCATGAGAACCTCCAAACACTCTCCGACCAGGTCGGCGCCGCCACGGACACGGACTGGTGGACTGCCGATGGCTGGAGTACCTTCGTCGGCGAGCTTGATGCACGAACTGACGCCATTGACAACCTCACCGACGCGTGGGCGGACCAGCAGGCAAAGACTGGAATTGAATCACTCCAGACTGATCTCGAGGACCACGCCTGGCTGATAGAGCCGATGGATCTCCCGCCAACAGTCAGAGACGGCTTCAGAGTCACATACGTGGACCCACTTCGTACGTTCCGGAAAACTGTTGAGCGAATCACAACCACTCTTGAGGGCCTCACCGATCCGGAGCCAGGAACCAGAGACACGAGCACCTTAACGAGCATCCTGGGCCGGCTCGATGGTTCTCTAGAGTGGGACTGTCTGACTACAGCGACCGTCGAGGATCGCCGAGAGACACTCACCACGCTTGATCGCGTTGTCGACGGCAAGGCACCCGAGGAGTTGACCGGAGTTGGCCTGCTACACGCTGACGATGACGCACTCAGAGCACACATCAAGTCCCTCGACACCGAGGGCTTGGAACTCATTGACGTCGATGGCGGGGTGATCGTTCGATGAGTCAGCAAAACACGAACCCGCTCGTCAAGTTCACCACAGAACTCGTCGACTTCGCTCGCGGAGAGCGCCGAGGGATTCGCAATCCTTTCGTCATGGTGCCTGTCGAGCCAAAAATCGAACACCGGCTCACGAAACGCCTCGAAACGTGGGCAAGCGCCCCCGACGGGGATCTCAAAAACTGGGAGGATGTCAGCGACACCAGGGGCGCTGATGTGACGATCACAAGCGTCCGGCTCGATGCACTCATGCCGGAGACGAGGGCCTTCGAGACCACCATCGATCTTGGCGCTCTCGATCGCGTCGAGACGGACGCCGTTGAGGACACCCTCGAACGGAACCTCGCCGCCGAACTGGTCGACGCACTCATCGAGAAACACATCAAGAACGGCGCGGTCAAGAACGACCGCTCTTCGGTGTTGGTCCTGCTGAACTTGGGGAGTCTCTACCCCTTTACCCGAGCTTCGGAACTGCTAGATGAACTCGACCGGAAAAACGTCAACACGACCGTCGGCATTCCCTTCCCGGGTTCAGTCGTCGGCGGCCGACTCAGCTTCTTCAACGAACAGGCACGCCACTACTATCCGGCCCACCGAATCGGCAAGAAAGTGATTGCGGGGTACATGGAAGATGTCTGAATACGACACTCTCGCCGACCTGTTTCCGCCGGACCGCCAGCCAACTCGCGGACTCGAACCGATTCAGAAGGTCGACAAGACTGACCAAATCGAGACGGACATCGACGAGTTCTACGAAACCGACAGCGCAAAGCGCGTTCTCAAAGAGACTGCTGCAATCGTCGAAAACCACGACATCGACCACCGATTCCGCTATGTCCATGCGACCTTCGGTTCAGGGAAGTCACACCTGCTGAAACTCATCGGCGTCGCCACCGGCGAGTTGGAGGGCTTAGAATCATACGCTCATGAACTCGCAAACACCACGTCGGGTTTCAAAGAGTTCCGCGAGGCGATCGCTGACTCCCACATCGATCACCTCCAGCCGCTGTTCCTCAATCTGCTCGACCGGGATCGGGACGACACGAAACTCCCGCTGATCCTGTATGAAGAGCTCGGACGTCGTCGTGGCTATCACACCGACTTGCCATGGCTGCTTGAGTTTTGCTGGCAACTCGACATCGAACACGGCCTCTGGGAGCAACTCCAAACGCTCGAGCACGAGTCACTACAGCTTGCCGACGTCGTTGACCGGCCGGCGTCCCTACGCCCGTGGCTTCAGCAGGCTATCCCCGAGCTCGACGGCGCCGCTGCCGCCGGCCTAGACTCCCAAACAGCCGTTGACGCCCGAATCGAGGCCGCAGCCGCAGCGATCGATCCCGACGCGTTCGGCCCTGACGACCTCGTGGAACGCCTCCACCGCACCAAGCGCCACCTCGAAGGAGACGGGGACACCTACGAATACCTCATTGGTCTAGACGAAATCGCGATCTACGTCGGCGATCAGCAGCGACGGTACCAAGAGGTCGTCGACACCGTAACCGCCCTCATCGAAGGGCTCAATCCCCCCATTCTGGGCACCGGTCAATGGCCAATGCGGGACATGCAGCAGAACTTCCTCGGCGACGTCGACGGCGATGCGTGGTACGCCCAGGAGGTCAAACTCGAAGGCGCAGACACTGAGACCATCGTCCGGAAGCGCTGGCTACAGAAATCGAAAGAGGGCGCCGAACACATCGACTCACAACTCCTGACCGACGCTCCCAAGCTCGAACCGACACTCAGCGAGGACGCCGAACCGCCCACCCACAACGACCCAGTCGAAGCCTATCCGTTCCGCGATCTGGACCTCTGGCTCCTCAGAGACGCCATGCAGGGGCTCATCGAGGGCGATCGGGACACCGACAGGGAGTACATCCAGGGGCGAGCACTCCTTGCCCGCGTTCGGTCGCTGTTCGTCAACCATGGCTGGGCAAGCGACCCGCCGGGCGTCATCGTCCCCTGGAACGAGCTCTTCGACATCATCGACGACGACACCGAGCTCATCTCGGCGTGGGCCACCGACCTGATCAGTCGCGTCGAGAGCACCTTGGATGAAGCGACCGCCGAAACCGCCAAGGCACTGTTCCTGTTGAGTCAGGTCGACACCGTCCCTCGAACCGCCGAAAACCTCACCCGGCTCTTGATTGACGACGTCGAGACCGACATCAGCACACTAACAGAGACCGTTGAGGGTCATCTCGAGGACTTAGTCAGGAAGAACCTGATTCGAGAGAGCACGGAGACGGAACCTTCGACCTACACTATCCTCTCCGAAGAAGAAATCCAGTTCTGGCAAGAAGTCCAGCAGGAGGCAACCGACCTCCCCGAACACCAAGTCCAGAACAACATTCAGGAGTTCATCCAAGAGGCCGACCAAACGCGTCTTCCAGCGCATGAAGGCACCCAAACGGGATCTTTCGGCGATCTTGAAGGAATCACATACACCGTCAGATATGCGATCGACCGGTCGATCCCTGGCTCAGTCACAGAGGAGTACGACAAACTCGTCTTCCGGGTGCTGGTCCACGATGAAGACACGATTAGCGACGAACGAAAACAGTGGCAAGAAGCCCATAGTGGACCGGCCGGCCGTGAAGATGTCCTGATCACCATCAAAATCACCGAAACAACCCGCCGACAAGTTCGGGAGCTGATCGGGATGCAACAAGTCCTGCGGGGGATGGCCGACCCAAGCCCGGACCACCGACTCGACCAACAGTCGATGCAAGAAGAGGTCGAAGACGATCTCCACGATCGGCTCAACGATGCCGCCGTTTACCGGCCCCAGCGGGAAGCGGCCTATGGGACATACCTCCAGAACCTCGATGACGCTGTCAAAAATGCTGTCAAGGAGAAATTCCCGGATCGAAAGTACATCGATCACACGCTCCAGATGGAGGACCTAGAGGCGTTTGTCGACTTCTTCAAGAACGGTGGGCCATGCCCGCTGAGCAGCGACGACGCTGACGAGCTTGGCGTCAATCCCGTTCCCAGGACAATCAGTAGTGGCTGGGCGATGGAGTTTCTCGAACTGGACCGATTCGACACCGATGAACGCGTCAGCGGCGATCGGGTGTTAGAGACCATCAACGGCCGGGGTGGGGAGTTCCTCGGAACTCCCGTCGAAGCCCTGCAGACACTTCTCTTTGTCCTCGTCGCCGACGACCGGATCGCAATCCGAGCCGATGGCGAGCGACTAACTGATACGCGGGAAATCGCCCGCACCATCACCAGTACCACCCGTTTTGAAGACGCAATCGTCGTCTTCGATCCCTCGCCGCCACCGGAGGAGCTGAGCGACGTCTATGCAGCCCTCGTCGGCAAAGACCCAGACACCGACGACACACAGGACCTGCTTTCAGGAATCGAAACCTGGGCAACCGACCACGCCCAAGAGTTCAACACCGTCGTCTCACGGACGGATTTGGAGTTCAACAGCCACCTGACACTGGCAAGTCTGAACAACGCACTCAAGCCAGCCTTCGGCGACGCAGAGTTGGACCCAACGCTCCTCACCAACGAGGAGGTCGTTGAGCAAGCCGACCGCTACGCTTCGACCGCCCCACTGTTCATCGCCGATGACGGCGAAACCCCGCTGTGGGACCAACTCACCACGGTCAGTACGTGGCTCACCAAGCACTATCCCACCGCCTCGGTCACTGGGTCGGTAAGCGCCGCCACGAGTGGATCACAGATTCCAAGCGCCGACAGAGTGGAGTCGCTGCTCGACGACGCCGCGGCGTTTAGAGTCGAGACCCTCCAAGAGCTGTCCCAAGACCTCACCGGTAGCCCTGCTACCGCCGAAGATGTCGACGCCCTCAGAGAATCACTCACAGAAACCCTGCGAAGTAAAACTCTCGCGGAGGATATCGAAGCTGTCACCGACGCGTATCCAACCGTCGAGCTCGACACGTTACAAGCGACCATTGACAACGCGAACGCAGTCGAGGAACCTCCTGCCGAGGAGGCCTTCGCCAAGAAAGCGCTCCGGACTGACGCCGAGACACTCGCAAACGGACGCGCCCTGCTCGAAATGAAAGAGGACGGCAAGTCCCTCCACGCACAGCTCCAAGAACTCTCTGACAAACTGCCCGACGACGCTACGGGATTCGTCCCCACGCAGATCCAGAACTCAGTGAGTGGGAAATCGATCCCGAACCCGGACCGCGCCCAGCAATTGCTCACACAAGGGCGGGCCATCATTGATGGGAGCAAGACAACGACAGATGATGACCTCTGGCAACGGCTCTCGAACTACGATGATGGCACTATCGTTGTCATCGACGGAGAGGACAACAAATGAACCAGCCCCAACACACCCTGACCGACGAAGCAGAACAGCGCCTTCAGCAGGCCTTCCCGGACAGCCACACGACTGAGGTGCGAGTAGTCTGGTGGGACGACGGCGGCCACCTCGAAGAGATCGTCAAGGCAGCCGCCGAGCAGCTGGGCGTCGGCTTCCGCGCCGCGGAGGGGTTTCCCCTCAGCCTCCGAACGGACGCACTCAAAGAGGAACATGAGACCGACCGACCCATTGTGTGGTACGTCGGCGAGGGCAAACAGGGTCGGGACTGGTTCCGCGATATCCGTGAGACCGGCGGGGAAGTTACCAAGAGCATCGAAGAGCTCACCGGCGACCTCTATGGCGTAAATCCCTGGGACATCTTCGACGTTGAAATGAACGACGCCGCCACCAGAACACAAATAGCCGGGATCATCAAAGCCGAGTTCCAGACACCAGGAATCCCTACATACGGAAGTCTCAGAGAGGAGATCTACACCCGCGGCGATGGCAAGATCATCGATCACCTCCTGCGTGAGGGATGGCCCGATATCAGCAGAGATCCCGAAACCGTCGCCGAGATTCGGACCAAACTCGACGACGACATCCCCATCCCAGATGGCGCCGATCCCGAGGAGATCACCAACACCGTTCGGCGGTGGGCCGTCGCCCAGACACTCCACCGCAGCGGCGTCGACGGCTCACACTTCCCCGCAGGCTACGGTGAGTCCAGCCACAGCCCCCTGACAACCCTGCTCAACATGGGTGGATCCAGAGCCCGCGCCGAAGAGTACCTAGGCGAAGAGTTCTGGGCGGAGGTGATTCGGAGCTTGGATGATGTCTGGGCATACGCTGATTGTCCGGTCGACCGAGCGCTCGATGACGCACTCTGGGAGTCCTGGTACGAGACCTTCGAGGCAGGAGACCTCTCCACCTGTATCGAGCAGGCACAGATCAGGCAGGATGCCCTGACGGTCTACCCTGACCACACGGGATGGCGCGATCTCTGGGCCCAGTGTGAGCACCTCGCCCGCCTCCAGCAGCAATTCATTGCCTGGGAGGACCGAGACGGACAGTCAGAGCCCTTCTCGGCCTATGCCGATATCGACGAAGGGAGCTGGCAGATCGACAATGAAGTCCTGCACCTCCAACTGACGGGCACCCCCGAAACGGACGTTCCAGCCGATCACCCAGCGACCGGGGCGCTCCCCCAGCTTCGCAACGAGCTGCTCACAAGCCGCTATCGCGAGTATCTTGGAACGCTCGCCGATGAGGTCGAGGCGGCAATGCAGGTCGGCCAACCATTGCTCAACAAGGAGTCGGCACATGAGTGGTGGAGCGACCACGAAGAGGAGTTCGAGAAAGCTGGGACCGTCGCCGTCCTGCTCATAGACGCGCTCCGTTATGATCTCGCACAGCAGCTTGCAGCGGAGCTCAACGACTCTTTTGATGTCTCCCGTGAGACCAGGCTCTCGATACTCCCCTCCGAAACCAAATTCGGGATGGCCGCACTCACACCCGGCCGCTCATTCCGGTTCTCGCTCGAAATGTACAACGGGGCGCTCACTCCCTTCCAAGGCGACCGCTCACTCTCGAACAAGCAGCGCCGGAAAGATTTCCTTAGTGATGAAGGCTGGAGCGTCCCCGATGACCGGGAGGACGGCTGGGGAGAGAATCGAATCGCCTACTACGACAAGGAAATCGACGAGGTCGGGGAAGGCGAAATCGGCGAGATGGTCCATCACTTCGACAACTACGTCACCGAGCTCGCGGCAATGATTCGCGATAAGCTCGACAACAAGAACTGGGACCGAATCTACGTCGTTACTGACCACGGGTTCGTGCTCCTCCCCGAGGGGACGACCACGGAAGCCGTTCCCTCAAGCGCCCCAGATAGCGAAGTGAAGTATCGCCGAGTCGCAGGGGATGACCTGAGTGGACTGACCAACGGTGTGTCAGTCTCTGGAAGCACGCCTGGGCTCAACGACTATCTCAAAACGGATCTCCAGCTCCTCGTTGATCCGCGCCAACACTTCAGCAAGCAGGGCTATAGCGGCGATCGCTACTACCACGGTGGATTGCTCCCGCAGGAGTGTATGCTGTCGTTCCTCGAGATTCAGAAGTGAGGGGATGCACCGAAGGTGATTGTCCAGGGGGTTAATCCGAATTCGCAACCGTCTCGGATGGCATTGTCGAAGAGATTTCTTCAGGTTCCTGGAACCGATATTTGGAGCCCTCAAGATAGCGTTCCTCAGCATCAAACGCGAGCCACTTCCGTCCGGTTTGTTGGGCCATCTGTCCGGTGGTGTTACTCCCAGCAAAGATATCCAACACAGTATCACCCGGTTCAGTCAGGAACTGGATGAAGAATTTCGGGAGCTCACGTGGGAATCGCGCTGGATGAATATCGGTGTCCGTCTCTTTGCAGGCCTGGAGGTACGGCGTCTGTGAACGTGTGTTCGCAATCTCGAGGACGTTATCCTCGGTATAGGCAGCCCCGAGTGTTTGAACTAACTCCTCGGTCAACCCCTCTTCGAGAATGACCTCCAAGAGGTTCTCCGGCACATCGAGTTTTTCGAGCAGTTCCGACGGGTCCTCCTTGACCGTTTTATCGTCGATCGCGTTTCGGAAGTTGGGTCGGATCGCCCCATCTTCGGCCGGTTTGTCGAAGGTGTCGCTAATCTTGTGCTCGCTCGGCCGCGTTTTGGCGTCGTAGCCGTTCTCGATGAGCTGCTTCTGAGCGTCGCTGTACTCTTTGAGCACCCGCCGATTATCCGGTTTCTCACGAGCGTCACCCTTCGAGAGCCACCACACATGGTTCACCGCGTCCTTGACCCGAATCCGCTCGATAGTTACCCACTGGGCGGGCGTTGGGAGCTTGGCCGGATTGTACCAGTAGAAGTCCTGAGCAAGATTGAAGCTCTCATCGATGCGGTCTGCGAGGTGCCCGTCGTCGTCGGTAAGCGCCGAGAGGAGTTTGAAGTGATAGTGTGACCGAAGCGGCTTTCCCTTCTGCCACCCGCCGCCGATGTCTATCACGAGCGAGCCATTCTCTGCAAGGGCGTCGTAGATCCCTTCCGCGAAGTCGAGGAACCATTCAACGTATTCCTCGGGGACTTGTTCCCGTATTCCTTCTTCCGTTGGAGCGCGAATGGTGGGGACGTAACGACGAGATCGATCGAGGCGTCCTCCACCGCGTCAATCAGATCTCTACTGTCGCCGGAGAATGCAGCTCCCTGGATTGGGTCTTCACCAACAGCCTCGGCAGACGGACGAACCTCGACAGTCTCGTTCCCGGCCGTTGTAACGTACTGTGGCCGCTCAGTACCCATGAGATCCGTTACTTGGCTCGGATCCGTCGTCTCCATCAGGTCAGTAGAGCAGGTCGGCCGGTCGCAATTATCTCGCTTCATTGAGCTGTCCTACTTATTCAGCTCTTTGTATAAAAATGTCCGTAGCCTGAGCTGAAGCGCGCGCGTTCTCAGCAGCCTATCTTCGCTCCTACCCTCGACGATAGTACTAATATCTCGGTTATGAAACAATATGTAATTACAACATGGTGGGGAATGAGTCCGACCTCCCCTTCGGAGATGCGTTCAGCCCGGCGCAGCTCGATACTGATTCCGGGGAGTACACGAAGCTCGCTGCAGTCCTTGATCTGGTCGCAGAACACAAGGGCGAGGAAGCGGAGTTCAAGTCCGTCGTGGCTGAGCGCTTCTTCGAAGACTCCGGAACCCCCGATGAGCGAGCGCGACTCGTCGTGCTCGGACTCAAAGATCGAGGGTACCAGCTCGTTACGGATGACTTCTACTTCACCGAGCTCGGCGAGCGGCTGTACGACCTCAGGGACGACGAAGACCAACTGTATCGCGAATTCGCCCGGCATATTCTGCTGAACCTCCACGGGCGGCAAGTGATCGACATAATTCGGGACCTCCAATCGGCCGGGCAAGATACGACAGCAGACGAGATCAAGGACGCTCTCGGTCGCTATTACGACATCAAGATCGGAGAAACTTCGAACCACTGGAGCCAGATGCGTGGCTGGCTCGCTGAAGCGGAGATTCTCAACACTGGAAGTCCGTACTACGAGATCAACACAAGCAGACTCAACGAGATACTGGGACTCACCGCAGAGGAGCTCGACGCACTCGAAGGGCTCACCGACGAACAGCGGGCGTTTCTCCGTGCCTTCGCGATAATCGATCCCGACGAAGCGATCGAGAATACGGATGTCAGAACACTAGCAACGAATCACCATGACCGAAACATCCCGCAAGGGAAGATCACGGAGAACATCCTTAACCCGCTCGCAGGGGCCGGATATCTCGAGATTACGTCCCAACGTGGCTCACCGAACCTCATCGAGCCGACGGAAGCGTTCGATGCTGAGGTTCTTGAGCCGATACTAGAGCAGTACGCCGAACGAACAGGAATTCCTCGAGAGGCGCTTCGGCTCAGCTTCACCGAGCTCGAAAACGCACTCGATGGGGGAAGCTCATCCGAACGGGAAACCGGACTCATCGCGCTTGCTGTCCGGCTCGGGCGGCAGCTGGGACTGGAGTATGTCGGGCGCCGAACCGACGATAGTGGTACGAGCGAAGCCACCACGGACGTCATCATGGACGATGCAAACCTGACGTTGACGCGGTGGTTGATTCACTGCTCAGCCTCACGGTCGAAGGTCACGCCGACACAGATTGCAAGCGTCACGACAACCGCGCGACTCACGAACGCCAACACGATCCTCTATGTTGCCCGCTCCGGGTTCCGTGAGGACGCAACGCAGATGGCCGCCCGTATTATGCAAAACGAGCCCTACACGATTTTGACGCTCAACGAACAGCCAGATCCGGCATACGATGAGAACCCAGCAGCGCTCAGCGAGGCGTTGGAAGAGCAACTCCATTCAATTCGTCGAACCAAAGAGATACCCGATGACGGACCGTTCCGCGGTCGTTCGTTCGGAATCGAGGAGGACAGTGAAGGATCTCAAAGCATGATTCAAGGGTTTGAGGATGACTTCGAACGGTTTCAGGAATCAGAATCCGAAAAGCGGGATTTGACCGATTTTACCGGATAACAAATCACGATAGAGGGCAGAAACAGTTCGTTCACAAACAAGAAATGACGAGAGTCGCTCCACTTACTACAGTCGAAAGAGACTTCTCAATATGACTTCGTCGTCGCCGGTAACGGATCTCCTCTCCCACTCCGCGGCATATTCGACTGACAACGGAGCGGCATACCTCGGGGACAGCCGTGATCTTCTCGATGATTTGCCGTCAAACTCGATTGACCTCGTCGTTACGTCGCCACCCTTCGAGCTGGCACACCAGAAAGAGTACGGCGACGATTGGGACGATGAGGACAAAAAGTATCAAGCGTGGTTCCTCGAATTCGCCGAGGAAGTCAAGCGCGTCCTCTGTGAGCACGGGAGTTTCGTCATCGAAATCGGCGGCGCCTTCAACTCAGGGACGCCATCGCGGTCGACCTACCAGTTCGAGCTCCTCACCAAACTCACGAGCGACCACGTCGGCTTCAAACTCGCACAGGATTTCTACTGGCATAACCCAGCAAAACTCCCCTCCCCCGCAGAATGGGTCAATCGACGGCGAATCAGGGTGAGTGATGCAGTAACACACATCTGGTGGCTCGCTCCGAACATCTCCGCCGATAGTGCGACGGAGCCGGACGAGCAACCGGTCCCAGAAGCGGATAATCGCCGGGTATTGACGGAATACAGTCAAAGCCAGCAGGACCTCATGGAGAAGGGGGAGTACAATGCTGGAGAGCGTCCGTCGGGCCACAACATTAGCGAAGAGGGCTTCTTTACCGATTCCGGGGGCGCGATCCCTGATAACCTTATTTCCGCGACGAATACGGGTAGCCAGACCCACTACGACAAGATGTGCAGTCGAGCAGGGCTCGATAAGCATCCAGCACGCTTCCCTGATGAGATTCCGGAGTTCTTCGTGAAGTTCCTCACGCCAAATCCACCCTACGATGACTGGAACCGTGGGTATCTCGACCGACCGGTGGTGTTGGATATCTTCGGCGGATCGAACATCACGGGCAAGATTGCCGAAGAGCTGGGTCGGTATTGGCTGGCATTCGAGAAAGACGAAGAGTATCTCGAAGCCTCCGAGGTACGATTCCTCTCACCGATGCAAGTTGAGCGGAAATTCAACGACACTCAGCACGGGCTGGATGATTTCACCGATTGCGGGGAATCCGAACCAGAGCCGTAGCGTTTCCTAATCGTTCCCGACTTCAGCGAACTCGCCGAAGTCACTCGTTTCATCGTTCAACGAGTCTCGAATCTCGTCTTCGTCCATAAACCGGAACTGCGAGGTCTGCACGTACTGTTCCTCTCGCTCAAAGCCGAGCCAATAGCGCCCCTTCGATTCTGCGACCTTCCCAGTCAAGTTACTCCCGGCGAAGATGTCTAGGACGATCGGCCGGTCCAACGTACCGCGGTCCCAGTCGTCATACGGCGGATCGGGCGTGAGGAAGCTGATGAAGAACTCCGGGATCTGTCGGGGAAACCGAGCTGGATGATGGTCAAATCCGAACTCACGGCACATCCGAAGGTAATGCGTGTTGCTCGCAGTGTTTGAGGCCTCCACCAAATTATCGGGGTTTGGACCACCCATCCCCAAAGTCCGAAGCAGGTCCCCTGCCGACAGATCTTCTGGGCCTTCATCCGAAATCAGCTCAAGGAATTTAAGCGCGGAGATCTCGTCCCAGCGATCAAGAACGCCCTGGGCTGAATGGCCCTCGATCAAGTTGTCTGGAATCGAGCCTTCATTCTTGTTGGCAAAGGATTCCGGGTCGATATCCCATCCTGAGCCTCGCTTGCCGTCATTGTACTCCGCAGTCTCTAACAGGTTCTTGTGGCTCTCACTGTACTCCTGTAACACCCGCTGGTTGCTCGCCTCCGGCTGCGGGTGTTCACCATCCTTGACCGCAGAGTCCTTGTTGAGGTCCTTCGAGAGCCACCAGATGTGGGTGACAGCGTCGGTGACGCGGATCTTTCGAACATTCACCCACTCGATCGGGTTGGGAAGCTTAGCAGGATTGTACCAGTAGAAATCCTGTGCAAGGTCGAAATCCCCCTCCTCAACGAGACGGGTGAGGAGTTGGAACTGATAGATAGAGCGCTTGGGCCAGCCCTTTTCGAACGCACCGCCGATCTCGATGACGAAGCTTCCATGGGGAGCAAGAACGCGATGTACCTCCTCGGCAAACTCCATGAACCAGTCGTTGTACCCTTCCTGGTCTTCGTTTCCATACTCCTTCTTGTGTTGGAGTGCAAAGGGAGGCGACGTAACGACTAGGTCGATACAGCCATCGGGGAGCTGTTTCAGGGACTCTCGACTATCTTCCTGAAACAGCCCACCGGACTCGGAGGAATAAGCGGGTTCTGAATCCATCAAGTCGAGAACCACCGGGTCATCCGTCATTGCGTATCCAGAAGTCAACGAAAGAACTTGAATGTACAATACTTGGCCTCGGGTTAGAACCCTCGCTGAAGCGTAGCAGATCTACTCCTAGACACCTGTCCGACAATTGGGGCGACAATTGCTCGCCACCCCAAGCAGATAGACGAGAACCCGACACTGGGTGTTGATACAGGCGCCAAACAAGCGCTATGGACATACATAGTTTGATTTGAACTTCGTCCGAGAACATCTCAACGCCTCTGACTCAATCCCTATCGAAGCGCGACAACGCATCACTCGAAGCCTCTATCGCCACCCCCAGCAGTCGCCGTCTACCAGTGACGTCAATGCGGCTGGGTTGGGTCTGACGCTCTCCGAACCAGAAACCGTCCCCGATGAGACCCGAACCGCCGCTCAAGATGTCCGGAGTCGGATATCGACAGGAACACCGACCGACGATATCGGCGTCGTCCTCGCGAGCCCAGTTCAGTATGCCGATCAAGTGCGGGAAGTCTTCGAAACGTACGATTTACCATACAGTCTACAAACCGAGATCCCTCTCTCCGAGACAGCATTGGGCGATGTGATCCAGACGATCTGCCAACTCGCACGGGAACCCCGTACTATCGAGACACTGCTTGACCTACTCACGAGTCCGTTGGGGCAGTCTACCACGGGAGCGATTACGTCACCAGTGCGGATGCAGCTGTGCGTAACTCACCAGATAGTCCCATTCGAATAACCCGAACGACTTCCAGAATCTGCCTGCGGCTGAATTAATGTCGTCTTTACTCGACCTTCCCCAGACTGAATATATGAAAAAATTTTCGACACTAACATCATAGCGACAATCGTAGATCGGGATTCACTTCATGTATCGGACTGTCAAAAACCTACTCACCCCGTCGCTGGTGGCTACACATCCAATGAGATCTTTCGGTGAGATAATCCGTCGGCATCGGCGGTGAATACGCGAACGAATGGCTCGAACGATCGTTTGCTGATTCGCTCTGTTGCCCCGCCACAGAGGACCTTACAGCCCTGGACCACATCCCTTGCGTCCTTATGATGTTGTCCATCGATGATCGCATCGAACGCGAAGTTTCGCAGCCGGGCCCGTCTAAGGACCTCCCTAGCATCGCATTCAGCTTGATCTGGATTCACGAATTGGTAGAGCGACTGATGAAGGGCTAAAACGGCCGTTCGTTCCCGTGGCGGTGGTTCAGGATCGAAATGGCCGCTCGTCCACCATGAAATCGGCCGATGGTCTAAACCGTACAGCGCAAAATGGTCGTCCACTAATATCGGCGCCGTATCGAGTGGCTGGGCCAATTCCAAGTCGACCAATTTATCGCGTGCCCGTTTCCCGTCCTCTCTCTCGTGGTCACCAAGGATGTAGAAAAAAGAAATATCCGATTCAAGTAATTTCGCCAGTTCGCGGATACAGATTCCGAGATGCTTGTTGGTTATTCCGGTCGTGGAATCGTTATGAAATAGATCACCTGTGTGAACGACTGCATCCGCGTCGACCGAGATAGCGGCGTCGACAGCCTTTCTGAATCCAGTAGCGCAATCAATTTCCCACCCCTTTCCATGATGACCACCTTTCTCTCGACCGATGTGGCTATCCGTCATATGGACAAGCACCGACTGCGAGGAACTCGGGGCGGTTCTCTGCTCTCGGATATATTGGTAATAAGTGTCGTATCCTAACGCCTGCCAGTCGTGCTTGGAGTCTTTCTTACCGCTCACGTGTGCCGCTACCGATTCCACGGCGTCGGTGTAGCGGCAGCCGTCGACCGGGCACACGACGTTATCTTCGTTCCCGCTCGCCGGCATATGGAGACGTTTTACTCAATGATACTTATACTCTGACCAGTTCTGTAGTAGTGTATATTCAAACCACCGACGCCACTAGCATTATGTCGGCGGCTTCTGACACTACGTATCATAATGGGGACGGCTTCTGGAATATCGCTATCTGGCGATCTCCACGTATATCCATTCGGTTGCCCAGCACGATCCGATCTTGTCGCTCGGCGATACGAGCACCTACTCGACGAGAACAACCTCGAAGAGATCCTCTGTCTAACCCGCCTCTGTAGTGAACAGACACTCACAGAGGAGCTAGCGACGACACTCGATGTCGTCGGGCGTCCCACGGTAAAAACGCTCACGTCACTTGCCACCGAAATCCTGCGGACACTCATTCCCAGTATTGAAATCCTCTCGGATCACGAGCGGATCGAGCTACTTGCTGAACATCTCTCAGAGCATGAATGGGGAACGGACTATTTGGCGAATGCTGCTCAACAGGGATCCTTTCAGCAAGACGTTGGTCGGTTGCTCATCGAGATGGAGTCTCGTGACGCGCTCTCACCGGAGATCTATGAGTCGACCGCATTGCAGGAGATCGCCGCTGTGGGACAAGAATTCCAAACGCTTCTGGAGACGAACGAGTACGTTGATGAGCCGTCGCTAGTTCCACTCGCGACGGCCGCGCTCCGTACTGCGATTGAGGAAGACGAGACACCGGATGCCATCGCAGAGCGAGAGGTACTAGTTATCGCCGACTTTGAGGAGTTCGCACAGACTGAACGACAGTTCCTGGAAATGATAGCTGAGGCCGCTGACGCAACCGTCTGTGCGCTCGCTGAACGCCGGAGTCGCCTCCTCAGTAGCTGGCGGGAAGCGGGCTCCGTCGAAGAGATGGCGGATGGGCTGGAGATCATCCCGGAGGAAGACACCACTGAATCGCCGGCACTGCCACAGACCATCGGGCGGTATTTGGTGACTGGTGATCGCCCCGAAACGACGACTGCGGATGGTGCCGTCCGAGTCATCGAGGCACCGACATTCAAACAACAGCTCACGCTCATCGCGGATGAAATCGAGCGGCTTTGCCGAACATCGGAATACACGTACTCGGATATCACCATCGGTTATCAGGATTCGAGCGCGCCGATAGAGCGAACGATACGGCTGCTCCGGCGACACGGGATTCCGACCACCGCGGTTACGCTCTCCCGATTAGGCGACGATCCGGCGGTTAGAGAACTCCACGACGTAATTACAGTCTGTGCAGAATCGACCGACGAGGAGACATCAAATGCATGTCGCGAGCGGTTGCTCGAAATCGAGGGCGCAACCGAAGATATTCTTACAGACATCCGCGACGTGTCCTCGGCTATAGACGGCCTCTGGATGTGGATTGGGGCAACGGATCTCAAAGACCGAATCGGGACCAACTGGGAAGAAATCGAGACCAGAGATCAGTTTCGGCAGCTCCGTAAGGTTCTCGAGTTAGCCGAATTTCTGGAGTCGGAACCACGGCTTGATTCGACGTGGGATGCCTGTCATACGGCAGTGGAGCGCGCGTTCAAGTACTCCTCAACGCGTCTGGAAAATATCGAAACCGACCGAGCCGATGGGGGTGTGCAGGTTCGGACGATCTACGGACTCAAGCACACCACCTCGAAGGCAGTCTTCCTCCCGAACGTCACTGATCAGGACTATCCGTTCACCCCGGACCTCACAGCTCTGATCCCGACAAGCCGTCTTCGGACGGAGTCGGCTTTCCCGACACTCACGACACAATCCGTGAGGGATGTCGCCGAAACCTTCGAGACAGCGACCGAGACAGTTGACGACCCGTTCTACGCATACTTCACCCAGGTGAGTCGACGGCTACTCGGGATCGGTGCGTGTGCCGCCTCCGATCAGTTGTACTTCGGTGTGCCTCGCGAAAATGCTGATTCGCTGGGTACGTATCATCAACCCTCGAGATTTCTGACCGAGCTCGTGGATACGTTCGATGCCATCGAACCACTCGCCAGCGACGGGGAGACACCAATAGCGAGTCACGGTGGGGCGAGTGAATTCGTCGTCGAGCACGTCGACGAGACACTCGAAGAGGTACGACGGGCAGCTGTCGGCGGCGACTCGGTCGATCTCGACGCATACGAACAGGAGTTGCGTGCCATTGAAACACTCCTAGAGAAGCCTGAGGCAGCGACCGTTCGGGATGCGATCGAGGCTCGGATCGACTTCCGACATGGGAGGGTTCGACGTGACTGACCGTATGTCCCCATCCCGGGTGGCGACGTATCTGACCTGCCCCCGGCAGTTCGAATTCAACTATGAACACCAACTGGAGACCGAGGATCGAACTGACATGGAGCGGTACTTCAATCGCGGGAATGTCCTCGATACGTCACTGCAGGAAACGGCAGATGCTGTCTCACCCGCTACAGACACGGAATCAGTTAGAGCCCTTGCTCGTGAAGAGTTCGATAAACAGTGGGCCGAAGAGACGAGCGTCGACTGTTATCCCTCGGCGGCCTCCTACGAATACGACCGGCAGATTTCGAAGGCTGCGATCGAGGACTACCTCAATCCCGAAACCAGCGGGGAGGGTGTCGAGCATCTTCGGCGTTCAGTAGGGACCGAAGTTCATCTCGAATGGGTCGATCCGGAGTTAGGGCCGATGCACGGGTATGCCGACAACATCGTCGAAACCCGAGACGGCCTGCTCATCATCGATTACAAGGCGAGTTACAGCGGGCGACGATTCCCGAATAAGAGTGGGTCCGACCTTCAGAACCAGATAGAAGGGACGAAGCACTACCCAAAACGACTCAAAAAGTGGCTCCAGATCGAGATGTACTGTGCCGGCATTGAAGAACACGAGAGCTACTCTGCAGGCGATGAGATTCGATTCATGTTTTACGGACTGATCAGCTCCAAGACACGCGAAGCGACTGAAGAGGGGTACAGTATCAGCGTCTCCGGGAAGGAGTGGGACATGACGGACCTGTATCGGTCACACGAAGAGGAATTACAGTCCCTACTCAGCTGGGGTGTCGACGGCATTCGAGACGAGGTATTCGATCCGACCGAGCAATCGTGGTCGTTGATCCAAGAGGAGGCCTGTGAGGGTTGTGACTATCGCCGGGGCTGTGGCGATTATCTCGCCGAAGAGGTTCGGTTCTCATGAGCGGTGTGTTCGAAGAGGACGACGACGTCGATGAGGGACCAAAGGGCAATCAGGGAGAGATCATCGAGACGGATGACTTTCCGATGCGAGTGTTAGCCGGCGCCGGGACCGGAAAGACGTTCACCATGGTCCGGAAGGTCGAGCACTTGCTGCGAACGGAGCAGACCTCACCACAGAACGTCCTCGCGCTCACGTTCACAAACAAAGCCGCGGATTCGATGCGGAGGAAGCTCAACGCTCGACTTGACACCGCAGGCTACGATATTGACGCCTACACGTACCATTCCATCTGCCACTCGATTCTCAAGGAGTATCCGTACTATGCAGACCTTCCATCCGGATTCACGGTCGCCAGCGACGCGGATAAATTCGAACTCGCGGAGAATGCGGTAGAGGAGATCGAGTATCAGTTCGTGAATCCCGACGGCAGCTATCGGCACTCACCGCCGGAGGCCTTGTTGAATTTCATCTCTTCGATGAAACAGGAGGGTGTACGCCCCGCAGACCTCGAAACGTATCTCCCCTCTGGGGAAGTTCTCGTCGAATTGAACGAGATGGCGGATCGAATCGAAACCGCCGCTCGAAATCACCTTCGGCGGCAATCGCTGCGAGACGGCGCCGACGCGTTCTGTGACGATCTTGAGACATTCGCACTCGAATTACAGCTCGAACAGAAGAGCCTGGGCACGTCACCGCTCGAAGAGGATATCGGGGCGTATCTTCAGCAACTAATCGAAACCACAGAAACGATTCAGGCACGAATCCGGACCGATTCCGACGCGATCGATCACGGGGCGAAACAGGCGGCTGTTCGGATTCCAGCAGTTCTTTTCAGCGGCTACGGAAGCGAAGGGAATCGAATGACTCGAAAGAGTGATTTCCCCACCGGCATCCCGAAACTCCCCTTCACGCTTATCGACCGGCTGCGAACGTACCTCGAGGACTGCCAGCGTGCCGCTGATTTCGTAACCGGATATCGGGCGTATGAGACCCAGCGCCTCGATTCGGAACTCGTCGACTTTGACGACCTCATTCACAAAGCGGTCGAGCTCTTGCGGGATGACGACCTGGCAGCCGAAATCGCTGGCCAGTGGGACTACGTGTTCTGTGACGAATTCCAAGACACAGACTCGATTCAGTTCGAACTCGTCGAGGCGCTGGCCAAGCACAATCGCCTGTTTGTCGTCGGCGATGATGATCAGGCCATCTACGAGTGGCGTGGGGCAAACAGCGAAAACATCGGGTCGAAGCTGACTGCCACGTACCAACCGAATTTGATTGATAAGGAGTTGGACCTGAATTTCCGCTCGAAGCAGCCGATACTGAATCTGGCCAACGACGCGATCACAGCGCTGGAGGACCGCCGGAGTGACAAACAACTCACGGCGTTTGGCAAGAAACGCGACGCGACGGACGGAGTGGCCTATATCGATACCTCACCACCGGATGGGGAGGATGCGTTGGATGATGACGAGTATCAGGCGAATCAGATCACGACAGCTATCGCCGGCCTACTGCGTGGGGATTTCGACCCGGTCGAGGAATCGTATGACCTAGAAGATATTGCGATTCTGGTTCGGAAGAACAGGCATGCCGAACCGCTAATCCAGTCGTTCGGTGAAGCGGGGATTCCCTTCGAATTGGTCGGCGATCTCGCAACCGAATCCGTCGGCGTCGAAACCGTGCTCGCGTACTTGCGAGCAATCGCGGCACCGTCAGATGATGTCAGCGTCAGGCGCGTTCTTCTTATGCGATATCGCTTGAGTGAGGCGGATCTTCGACTGTTGGCCGACTCAGCTGATCGGCTTATTGATGCCGTCTTTTCGGCCAATCCGTCCGAGCTGTCGGAACCGGAGCGATTCGTCACGGCCCGTGATCACTTCCATCATTTGTTCTCGCGACGGCATCTGCTCTCGGTGCAGCAACTCTATCACGAACTGTTGCACACGACGGACATCGAGTGGTTCCTGACACACACTGAACGTCGTGAACTCAAAGGACTCGAGGAGTTGATCGCTGAGTACGGTGATGGCACCTCTCAACCCCCGCTTGATGCAGACTTTCTCGACTATCTCGATCACCACGACTCGATTACGGACGTGACGGATTCAGCGCCGAACGAGCAAGGTGAGAGCGCGAGTGACGCCGTCTCTATTATGACGATCCACAAGGCGAAAGGGCTGGATTTTCCGGTGGTAGTGATGCCGGAATTGACGGCAGATCAGTGGGCACCCCGAGCACGTTCGTATGCGGATCTGGTCGAAGCAGTGAATGGGTGTGGCTTCTGGGAAGCTGATCAGATCAAACGCGACCAACAAGAAGCACGTCGACTACTCCACGTGGGGATCACGCGTGCCGAAGAACAACTGATCCTATGCGGCCATGGTGAGGCCCCTGAGACGCCTGATGAGGGCGTGACATTGGACTATATCCAACGGTGGATTGGGGATGGCATTCGCTGGGACGTTTCAGCCAGTTCGTTTCCAGTGTGGGAGCAGATTCAAGAGAGCCTCCCCGCCTCTGCTCAAGACTGGACCGAACTCGTGAGCGAGGCCTCGCCACGCCAGACGGAGGCCGTCGCGACGTATGACGGGGGGGAGTTAACGTACCAAGCGGCGGTCGAGACGGTGCTTGATCAGGCTGATCGGCTTCTGAATGGGACGTTATCCGACGGGGAGCCTGCATCGATCAATATTCAATCGGATGCGTTCACGACGATTGAGACCCCTTCGATCCGTCGCAGCCACAGTTACACCTCACTCGGCACCGTCGAGGACTGTGCTCGCAAGCATTATCTGGATCACGTGGTGTACGCGCCGGAGCTGCCGCGGCGGTTGCGACCGTCGGTGGACAGCGATGGCAGTGAGACTGATACCAACGATGCACCGTCTGTCACGGCGACGGATACCGGAGCATCGAACCGGGAGATTGGGGTACTCTTCCATGAGACGGCGGAAGCAGCGATCGACCGAAACCGAACCGAGCGTTCCGAGTGGCGGGAAATCTGCGAACAACTCGCCGTTGAGCGCGGGTTAGAGCAGGCACTCGAGGATGCACTCGACTGTGTCGATCGCTTCTTCCAGACGCCAGTTGCGGACTGGACCCTTCTCAGTGCCGAACACTCCTTTGGGATCGAGATCGAGGACTACTATGTCGTAGGGGAAATCGACTGTCTCGCCCGACGACCCGACGGTGAACTGGTCGTCCTAGACTACAAGGCGACCGAGTCAGCGAAAGGTGAAACGAATCGGCAGCTCCCGCTGTACATCCTAGCCTGCGAGGAGTTGTTCGAGGAGTCGATCACGACTGCCGGCTACGTTTATGTTGGCGATGTGGGGCCCGATATCGATCTTCGAACGTACGACGATGACCGTCTCGAGGATGCGAGAACGCGGATTCTCGGTGGTCTCCAGAAAGCGAATACGAGCTCTTATGCGGACTATACCACTGGCGAGCACTGCAAGTGGTGTCCGCATAACGAACTCCCGTGTAGCGGGTTGCATGGCGAGTAGTTGATCGCGGGTCTAAGCTAGAATCGCAATTCGAGAACAAAGCCCACAATTAGTGGGAGACGTGAAGGGCACAGCAAATGCTGAAAAATAGATTTATTCGGCTCGAAACCCTCGATCGAAGATATGCTTCAGTGGCGGTGCTGAATAAACAGTGCGCACATACGGCAAATATAGTCAGGATTAGTAGTGTTCTTGATACTCTTGCCACCAGATGTCGTTTATTTCGTCATAGCTTGCCTGCTCCAAATGAAGCTCAATAAAGCTTTTCAGCGAATGCATTGTCCCCTCTACTTTGACAATACCCCAGTCCCAACTTCCCCAGCTTGACTCCCACCCACGAGAGGAGAACTGCTCACCATTAAAATAGAACTCGCGCTTCTCTTCAAGCTCTTGATCTTTGACCCTCAATTTCCAATCCATTCTCCTATCACCGGCCCACATCCGAACTAAACCTATATATTCGCCGTTCTCGATTTTCTTTCCGAAAATCCCACTTTCCACTTCACTACCTCCCGGAACGAAGTTCATTATACTCCCTCCTGGAATGAATTCTGTCGAGATCTCGGATTCCGAGTAGTACTCTAAATCTTCCATTTCAGTAAATTAATAGTCAGAATGCATTGATAATACTTCCCATCGGCATAATTTATAGCTCTATTGATATGTATACTTAACGAGTGGCTTCTGACTTATTGGGTATACGCCGATCAATATGGCGTCGGTGTACGGACTCTGCTCAACACATCCTCTGTATCGGTTGCGCCAGTTCTGTCAAATATATCCTATAAAAAGGGGTAGGTAGAAGGCATCTCTGGGCTTCTTATTTTGAATCACCCCGAAGTATTTGTGTGAGTATAATCAACAAAACGATATGAATGAGCGGCGGCGGAAAGACAAAGCGCATGATGTCGGAGACTCAATGCCGGGGACAGTTGGTGACAGTCAAGGGACAATTCATGACCGGCGAGGTGGGCCGTCATTTGACCCAGACGATGACGTGATTGTGCCTAGTGAGAGTAACAACCAGTCCAATAAGCAGCATGAAGACGGCCATAGCTCGAATCTGAACGCCCGTAACGAGGAGAACAAGGGCCAAACTAAGCGAATGAAATACGCGAAAAAGTATGGTAATTCGTGGCCCGAGGACCGCCAACGGCGATTCCTACGTGAGCATGATGTGTCGGCAACAGAGATGGGCTGGAAGCTCACCGAATAAGCACGATACTAGTGGAACTCCTATTCAACAGTCGCCGTTTGCACTGCTTGAGTGATTACTCCGTGCTGGCGACTGATGCAACGCTTCACGATCCCATTCATGAAAGATAACCCATTCAAAAACTGGTCCCGTGACGACGGACGGCTTCTGAGTACCTCTTTCGCACATGATCATTATTCGTCGGTTTCTGTCGCCGAAGCCTACGATCATGCTGTTGAGACAGCCGATCTTGAAGCCACCTCAAGAGGAACGTACGTACTCCCACTGTTTGAACCAGATGTGCCTGAGCCGACTCATGAGTACGTTTTTTACGATCATGAGACACAAGAGGTGAAATACTACGACACTGAAAAGCGCCGGATTAACTGGCTGTCGCCAGATGAAGTCGCGACGATACGGCTCGGCCAAAGACTCCGCTGGTGGCACCCTGATCAAAGACAGCAGCTTGAGACGCTTGACGACGATCAGGTGCCTCCAGAAACGGTTGTTCCTGTTACCACGCTTAGTGACCGAGAGACATCCGAATTCTTTGATGAAATGCGAGAGCTGGTCAAAGAAGAGCGGAGGGCGGATAAGAAGAAAAATCAAGAGCGATATGACGAGCTGGGCCTTGAGACAGCTCTGCGTCGGGAACTGATGGCAGGTCCACTTATTCCGATCGGCACAGCCCGCTATGAAGACGGTCAAGCGTACAAGTTTCAACTCTCAGCCGAAGAAGATGCTGACAATGAAACGGAACCCAACCTCCGCGATGATGCCGGTGTCTTCACCGACAATCAGTATATCGCAGCGGTACGTGGACACAAGAGTCAAACCTCGACCGAAATGGAAGCAGTCTACGTCGGAGATACAGAAGTATGGCTCCGTCCAGTAAATACAACAATTTCAACGAATTCATCTCGTCATAACGCACTTACTGACGACGAAGCAACGGTATGGCTCCACGATCTGCTCAACCCCCTCCCGTATGACCGTCGAATAGACGCAATCAGAGAGGTAAAAAATAGTCGACAAAAGCAGCAGCTGCTCAGCGGGGACAGAAATGTTACCTTCGAATCAAACAAGTATGCCGTCCCAGAGCCAGCGATTACGCTCAACGACTCGCAAAAGAAGGCTCTCGTCTGGGCCAAGGCTGCGAACGATTGTCTCTGTATTCATGGTCCACCAGGGACTGGAAAGACACGTACTCTAACGGCCTATATTCGGGATCTCGTCGCTCGGGACAATCGAGTGTTAGTCACTGCTCACTCAAACCAGGCCGTCGACAACCTTCTTGTCGGAGATAGTACTGTCGACGAACCCGAAAAGGCGACACTCCACGCGATGGCTCAAGACGACGATACTGACCTCAGCATTGCACGTTCTGGAAATAACTCTGAAAATCAGGTCGTCAGGAGTTATTACCAAGGTGTCTCACCGGGAGAAGCAGATATCGTTGCAGCAACCACCAGTGGGGCCGCAAATTTCTCATCCGACAACTTCGATGTTGGCATAATTGATGAGGCGACGCAGGCTAGTCGCGCTGCGACTGCTATCGCGTTCAGCGTTTCTGAGAAACTTATCCTTGCTGGGGACCACAAGCAACTCCCCCCATTCGCGGCGTCTGATGATAAGCTCGGTGACGAACAGCGACTTTCACTATTTGAGACATTAATGAACCGGTATGGCGACGATATCGCAGTCATGCTGCAGACCCAATACCGGATGAACGAAACCATCGCATCCTTTCCTAACCGAGCCTTCTATGACGAGAAATTGAAAACGGCAGATCAAAATCAAGACTGGACTGTTGATGGCCTCTCCCCCTTGATGGGGATCCACATCAAAGGATCTGAGCAGAAGCGAGCGGCAAGCCACTCTTATTATAATCCTGACGAAGCGGAGGCTGCCGCGAAGCAGGTGAAGTTACTCACTAACAGTGATCTTTCGCCAAGCGATATCGGGGTGATTGCAGCGTATAGGGGGCAAGTCAAAGAAATCAAACAGCAGCTTCGACAACTGGACATTCCGCGTGCTCATCAAGTATCGGTGGATACGGTTGATGCTTTCCAAGGGAGCGAGCGTGAGGCAATTATCGTCTCGTTAGTTCGAAGCAATAGTAGGGGAGCAAGTGGATTCCTGACGATGCCTGATGAGGGCCCTCGGCGACTCAACGTCGCACTCACTCGTAGCCGCAAGCGCTTGGTCATCATCGGGGATTGGGATACACTCAGTGAATACGCGGCTCATCGTGATCATGACGAGAGTTGTAGTGAATTATATGCCGAATTAGAAGGCTTCATTCGGGAGATCGACAAAATGCTTGATGTAGAGGCACAATCAGCCCAGTAATAGATTATGTTATTCAGGACGGCTATCGTATAGTCACTGGATACGCACATATATTGGACTCTTCTGTGCATTCACTTTCTATTCAGCAACTGGTTTGTGCCAACCTCCGAGGGATTCAACAAATCCTGTTATTCCGGTTTGGCCATCTAAGGTATGGCTTCGTAGAGAGAGAGATTTGACGCTAAATTTGGGTGAACCCAACAGTATCGACGCCATCGAAGTGGCCGCCGAAATAGACCGACCGACTGAGATTCCGATTCGAGTTCTGGCAGGTCACGTTCGACAGGAACAGACAGTCTTCACACGCCGAGTTATGATCCCGACGGCACACCGTGTCGTACGTACAGTAATCGGTTTCCTCGAGTTGATCGACGACGTCGGGAAAGCGCTCCTCGAAGAGGGTGAAAATCGAGCCCAAGCTGAAGTCCGTATCCGAACGCTTGTAGATGATCACCGACATCGTTCGGGGGAGAAGGTGCTCGACAAGGCTATCACGACCGTACCCCGAGAGCGTCCCGATCGACTGGATGACACTATGTGAGAAGGTATGCAGAAGGGAGTAGACGTGCCGAGAGACAGGATCGGACTCGGGATCGAGCTCTTCGAACCGCGACGGCCGAGCGACATTCGACAGGAACCAACGGTCCAAGTTTTCTATGTGGTCATCCTCGACGAGGTCATTCTCGACGAGCCAGTCGACCACGGCCTGTTTATCCATCGTGAGCATGACCGCTTCGGCGTCGGTCGTCTGTGCGAAGACTTCCGTATCTCCCCACTGCCCACTCGAGAATAGATTCAACAGGGGCGACGGATCGCCCCCCTCCTCACCTTCTGGAGGCTGAGATGTGGTTCCGCCATCAGTTTCGGCTGTCTCGCCATCCGAATCATCATCTGCCCGGCTGCCAGCAGATTGCTGAGCCCGATGGCCGCCCGGTGACGGTTCGATACGTGAATAGCCGTACGAGACGGTCGTGATCGGGAAATTCTTGATCAGTCGAACTTCCTCGAGGTTGAGTTGGTCGCGGAGCTCGCAGTACCGCTGTACTGAATCGGCCTCCAGGTGGGTCTCCGGGCCCTCTTCCGAGGCAAGATCGGCGAACGTGTACGAGGTGATGCGGTCGCCTTCGTCATAGTCTGGATTGACTACCGAGAGGTATTCGAACAGTTCCTCACTCAATTTGATCTGATCAACGCCCGAAAGACGGTCGGAGAGAAGGTGTTTTGTCTCGTCGCGATGGGCCTGAATATCGACAGTCAGCCGCTGTTCGGCCATCGTCAGTGCCTCGTCACGGCTCTCGGCTTCACCCGTCTCAATAAGTTCCATGGCCTTGCTGAGCTTCTCCTGTTCACTGGGGCCCGTATTCCCAGCTCGTTCCAAGAGATAATCGCTGACGATCTGAATCTGGTACTGGTCGTTGCTCACCAGCGTATCCAGATCCTTGCGGACGTTGATGAGCCGCTCCGTCTGGGGGTAGAACGTCTGTGAGGCGGAATGGGGTAGCAATTTCCGTGCCTGCTGATCGTACTCACACTCGGGGTTGAAACATTTCCCGCTCGGGCGGAACTCCTGTTTTGCATTACATCCCGCTGCCGTACACACCCAGTAGGCACTCTCGAAGCTCACGCCGGGGTTCCGAAAGGACATGCCAGCGCCACAGTGTTCAGGGGCGTACATCTCCTGTATTTGACCGCACCGACACACTACCACGAACTGCATCTGGTGATGGTCCCGCAGGCGCTCTCCGCAACGCTCACAATCGAGGCTACGGGTACCCTTCGAGGAGAAATCGCGAATTTCTTCGGGGCGAAACTGGTTGACGCACCCACAGTTTCCACAGGCAAACGTCCGTGGGAAGACCTCGAAATTCGCCGCTCCAGGGGTGACGATAGACGCATTTTCCGGGGCGAGGGAGAGCCGGTCCCAGTTCGGCCAATCGATTGCGTGCCGACTGATACGCCGGAGGATGTACGCATCCGGCAGATCCGAGGCTTTCGACCGGCCGGATTCGTCTCGATCCTCATGAATCCGTGTGACGATACCGCTCAGGTCACTTTCGGCGTGATTGAACGTGTTATCTGGGAGATAGTCGAAGAGAAATTTCGACTTTTTCCGTTCCATCGTCATGCTAGTCACCTCCGGAGGTTAGTTCGTCGACGAAGTCCTGATTGTTGTACTGCGGTGTCAGGGATCCCTGATCACCGATATCCCTGAGACTGATCATCGGTTCCTTACCCTCCGGAAATTGCGGATACGACATACTCGGTAGATCCTGAATCCAGAATTGCCACACGTTGTTGGTTTTTCGGCGAACTTCATCGTAGAAGTATGGGTTGGTGTAGTGATCGTTCTCCAGCCCGTACGCTCGCTCAACTAAGGACTGCAGTCGCTCTTTGGTGAGTTCTCCGTATCGATCGTTCGTCATCAGCTCGTACAGGTGATTGGCCTTCTGGACGTTAGCGGGCTCCGGACCGTTATCATCGAGTGCCAGCTCGTACTGTCGGTACATTTCGGGTCGGTAGTACTGGATGAGCAGTGAATTGAGGATCCCAGTGAACGTCCGGTCGATGCCGAATTTCGCCCATCGGTCGATCGGAACCGGCTCTACCGTCCGGTCAAGGTATTCGTGTAGTTTCTCGAAATATCGATAGCGATGATCGTCGCGTTCTTTTAATGGGTCGAAGACGTCGAGAACGAATCCGACAACCCCGGATTGACGGCCGACACGGCTGCTGGATTGAATGTACTGGAACGTCCGTCGCGGATAGCCGTAGAACAACATCATATTGAACCGATCAACGTCGATCCCGTGTCCGATAAAGCTCGTCGACGGGACCGTGTCGATTCGCTCGCCGAACGGTGTCTCGCCGGGATCTTCGAGCTGAGCCAAGAGTTCGGGATTTTCCGTGTCTGCTGTGAGTTGTCGCTCTCTGATCGGGTGTTCATACCCCTCTCGCTTCATTTTCCGAACCGCATACTTCGCGATGTTCTCTCGATAGCGATCCTTCCGGCGCTTGTTATTGAAGTAGACGACGCTGGTCTCGTAGAGGTCGAGAATATCGGCCTTTTCAGCTTCCGACAGCTCATCGATCCCAGCCTGTGCTGCAAGTTCCGCTGCAGGCGTGTCGTATGCATCCCGGATCAGCTGGTGGTAATCGATGACGGTATCCAATACAGCGTACAGATGCGAGCGATTGGCCGGGGTGAACCCAAGATACTCGCGCTCGATCGTCTCCGTCAGTTCCCCATAGAACGTCTCGCCACGAACCGGTCCGTCCGCTGGGAACCGTGTGGCGTCTTTCTGGAACAGGTGTTCGATCTGTCGTTCGTATTCGGCAATCGTCGCTGTCGACGTGAGAATTTTGGGCTGCTTACCGTGGATCTCCTCGCATAACGTCTGATACAGGGTCTCGTAATGTGCGGCGAAGGTTCCCAATTCCTCATTAAGCAGGTGGACTTCATCGACGAGATGAAGTGTTGGCACCGGATCGTACGCCTCGTCTGGATCGACCTGTTCCAGTTCTTCGGGGTCTCGGTCACAGAGCTGATGTTCGGAGCATTTCCCCGAGTATCCGTAGCCGTGATCCGGACACCATGTCGTGTAATTGCCGAGGAGATTCGCAAATCGGGGTTGTTGCCCGGTGATTGCGATCTTATCCAGCGACCCCAGCAGAATCGACGGGACGTACCGATAGATATCTCGATCGATAACGTACAGCGGGAGCCGTCCTAAGCAGTCATCTCCGGTACAGGTGTGGAAGACACTGTTTGCTTCGGAATCGTATTCGACGGAGATAGAGCTATGACAGAGCGGGCATGAATCAATCACCTGACAGCGGTCTTCGAGCTGTTCTTGGCTCTCCTGAAACATCTCGCGGAACGTGTCTCGGTTAGTGCCGATGGAGTTGGGAGTGTCATAACTTCCGGCGAAAAATCCGAGCGAAAACGGCTCACCGGCGCCGCTCAATCCCAGTTCGGACTCGCTTCTGCGAATCTGTTCCGCATGAAGCATGCTCTCCAAAAATCGACTCTTTTGCTGACGGCTCAGTAGTCGCAACGGGAATCGAATCCACGCGGTAACTCCCTGGTCTTTGCCTCGGAGCCGATCATAAAAGAGATTGAAAACGATCAGGCCGAGATATGCCTCGGTTTTCCCACCGCCGGTGGGGAACCACAGTACGTCAGCCAATTCGTCGTAATCTGTCGCTAATTCGGGATGCTCACGCCGCGCGATAGCGGAGAGATTGCTCACGATGAACACCAGCTGGAACAGCCGCCAGCCGGGGAACTCGTGTTGCCGGGCGTTGACTTCATTCATCAACTGGAAGGCTCTGAGCGCCTGTGGGTCCTCCTCTAACACCGTGAGACCGTGTTTGAACCGTTCGATCTCGGTGGCGAAATCCTCAGCGTCCGCATCGAATTCAGCTAACTCGGCTGCATCAAGATCGAGTTCTGCAGCCACCTCGGTTCGCCGAGGGCCCGTCCAAGCATCGTGGTATGCCTCCATCCCATCGGCAATATCCCGAAGCACCCCAAGTGTCTCCCCACGGGCCAGTTCCGCAAACTCCGTGTTGTACTCCGTATTGAACTCGAATTCGTAAACCGGCGCCGTCGGGACAGGCGTTGTTTTGACTGTTTTTGGCGATGTGGTCTTGTCCACAGTCGTTGAACAGTTCCTCCCCTTTGCCCACATAGTCTGATCGTACCGGTAATCTTCCGGGATCAGTTCGAATGTATACGGCTTGAGCGGTGCTGTGAGGGTGATCTGGGGATTGAACAAATACCGTTCACCGGGTCCGTCGTTGGGATCCGACGACTCGGCGGTCGGGGGGTGATTCGAGAGGGTCAGCTCAAGCTCGCCGTCTGACATCGACGCTCTAAATCGGACATCCCAGTCGAGGGCATCCGGACTCAGGCGTTGGAGATCGCTTTTGTGCCCGTCGAATTCGCTTTCCGATAGATCTACAAGATCTTCTGCCGAGGATGTCGGCGGGTCGATTGAGTGGTCGACGATCGCGTGTGCTTCAGCGAGAGAAGCAACCTCCTCTCTCAACGTCTTGTTCAGTTCGGTGGTGATATCTCCAGCTTGCTGTTGAAGTTCAGCAACCGTGAGATCCCGCTCGACGGCCACGGAACCGCGTCGGAAGAACGGCTCGTCGAACCCATAGAGGATGTCATCGTCGATCTGGCTCCGATCGACCTCTTCCCACGTATCCACATCATCGGCCCCCTCGGCAATACTGATTTTCCCAGCACGAATCCGACGCTCTTGGATCGACTGATACTCCTCAAAAGTGGGCGCACTGGGCACGTAGAACTCGAATCCAACATGAAGCGAGATGGTTGCTTCTCGCTCGGGTTGACATTCGAGGCTAATACTGCTGGGTCTGGTTTTCGCGTCGAACTCTTCGCGATCAGCGCTTCCGTACTCCGGTGAGAGATTTGCGATGTAGTATTTGTCGCTGGGTTGATCACCGACGCAGAAGGGCTTGTCCCGCCCCCTGGCACGCTTGATTGTCTCTGCTATTAGATACTGGCCGACATGGTGTGTTTTATTCATTCGTCGTTGAGGATGGTGATGGATTCGACCGTCGCTTTGCGGATATCTTGTGAGAACTGGTCGACGTCATCGGGGAGATCCGTCTGGAGGTCGCTACTGATGCTGCCGCTCATCTGCGATTCTATTGCACGCCTCGCACGACGGCCGATGTTTCGGTGCTCCGTCCGAATCCGTTTCATCGCTTCCGCCGTCGCTTCATACGTCGGCTCCATCTCCGGTTCAAGAACGGCTAACACGCGTCGGACGTCCGCCGGATCTTGTGGGCCAATTGCCTCGCCTGTATGCCAGTTCGAGATCGTCGACTGGTCGGAGATATCAGAGCCATGCTCTTGAATCGCCGCAAGGAGTTCTTCGCCCGACCACTCTCCGGACAGACCTTCATTCAGAATCGTCCGCCACCGGTCGACGATCGATTCCGCCTTTCGCAGTCTGTCTTTCTGGTGGGCGGATTCGACGAACAGGTCGTAGATGTCGTCTGCGACTGCGTCGAGCAGCAAGAGTGTATCCCCCACAACAAGGTCTGCTGCTTGCTTACGCGCGATATCCCCGTTATCCTTGAGAACACTCACACGGGCTTGTTTTGACAGGTGTTTCGTTTCGCCATTTGAGAGTTCGACTTCGAAATCAGGGTTCGCTGACGATGTCCCGCCGCCCCCTCCAGAACCGGAGGTGACGGTCGTCCCACCGCCTTCGAAATCCTCTCTCAATGTTTCGGTTGGATCCGCTTCCTCGTCGGCCCGTGGTTCGTACTCGGCGGCCGATTCTCTGGACTCCGTTTCCTGTTTTTTACGGCCGCCCATTTGACCGATTTCCTGCCGTTCGATAGGGATGCCGATCTGTCCCATTCCCTCTTCCAGTCGATTTTCGACGAGCGGGGCCCACGGTTCAAATTGCAGAAACGCGATTCGCCCAGCTGTCGGGAAGTCATACAGATACGAATCGGCATCCAGTGGTCGAGCGACGATGATTTCACCATCTGGAGCCGGTTCGATATCGTCGACCGTGCGAATGGATACTTTGTCCGCGAGTTGTCGGTCTTCTAGTGTGAGTGCCCGCAGGATCGCTTTCCGTTCGAAATCATTCCTGACGACAACGATCCGGGACCTGTCCAGGTCCCCGTTCGTTTCCGTCGTAATCAGTCTCAAAAGTTGCTCTTGGACCGGGTGATTAGTATTGAGACGGCCGTGAAGCGCATTCGCTGCTTCGCAGTAGTTGATCAGCACACTTCCTGTCCTCCCATCGAGCCGTTGTGCCTTCCCGCGGAGGTTCTCCAGTAGTTCTCGAACCCCTTGTTGGTAGTAATTTTCCGCGACGACGGCATCCCAGTATTCTGGCTTGACTGGGAGCCGCGTGAGGAGGTTGAACAGCCACCCGACTTCCATCTTGATGACGCCCTGAACGTCTTGGTTCGCCTGAATATCGTCCCGCATCGCGCTGAGATCGGTGACGATATCGTACATCTCCGGATCGCCAACAACGATCTGTTCAACCGTGGTCTCTTCCGTGTTGATGAGACGTTCGAACTGCGTCGTAAGACTTGGATTCTCCGGAAGCGATGTCGGCTCAGCTGTCGTGAGCAGCTCGTTTGAGACGTGGAGGGTGTTCATTTGCTCTTTCAGGGCCTCCGTCGCGGGCGTCAGTTCGTCCGTATAAAAGATGAAAGGGCATTCACTAGCTTCATACAGGGCCATGATGGCGTCGAATCGCCTCGCGACGTTCCCCCACTCGGGCTTTCGAAGATCGACAAACACCATACCGACAGTATTGCCTGATCGCTCCCAATCGAATTCGAAGTTGTTTTTCGCCGTATGCATATCGGCCTCCAGCTGTATCTGTGAGAGTCGATCGATCGGCTCTCGGTCGATCAACCTAGGACAGCGGCCGATGCCATCCTCCCGGAGATCATCGATTTTCGAGACATACCCCTGATGAAGCGCCGGGAATGCGAGCAAGGACTTGCCACCGCCAACGATGCCTTTCTCAGGGAACCGCGGGTCCTGAGTGCGGACGTAAGCGATACTGAGGCCTATCGGAATCCGATTTGACGGGATTGGATCGTGGATTAACAGGGATCGGCCCCGCTCGAGACTGCGGAGCGTTTCCTCAATTACCGCCAGTTCAGTCTCACCAAACGGATACGACTCCCCGTCCAGTTTGATGTTCGCGGGGAACCAACGGGTCAGATAATCCCGTCCGCGACAGGCATGTGCATGTGAGGCAATCGAATTTATAGTCATATTTTACTTGAAGGGCTCACTGGGCCGGCGAGGAGGATGTCACCACGAGGATAGTGGGGACATCCCCCATCGCTCGGATGATCTACATTGCGAATTGTTACTCGATCACAACCACATTTAAGAACTTTCCTGAGGGTATCAATTATGAATCTGCTGGGGGAGGGTGATTTTGGTCTGTCATAGTGGCTAGCTGTTGAACTCTTTTGAGGTATCCCAGTGGCCCATTCATCCAGAGCGAAACGGATTCGTTTGGAGATCTGCCCGGCCCGGTCGATATCGCTCTGGCTCAAGCTTGGGTAGGCTATGATCGGACAACCAAGATGATCATCTCGTGGTTTCCTGCGAGGGTCGCGGAGAGCCGCATCTGTTACGTCACCGTATCTTGAATCGATACGTTCCGCAATTGCGAATTCATCCGATTGATCAATGGTGTCACCACGGGTCAATCCGCTATGCTTACTTTGTGATTTGTCTGTCATAATCACGGTTGGGGAGCCATTCATCGGTGAGACCATCATCATTCGTTGACTTGGGCTAGGGCCCACGATTCCCGGGGGTTCAGTTCCAGCAATTCTGGGATGAAGTTCATTTCGTCGCCTCGTATTCGGTTGTTACCGCACGATCACGCCGAAGTTTCTTACGAACGTTCTCGCTTCTACAATCGACATCCAGACGACGTCGTTGCCAGTCCTCCCCAGATTTGCCGTTCCACACCCCGTACAGGGTTACTTTTGGGAGTCGCAGAACGCCGAACAGCACCGAAAGCGTGTAGAGCGCATCCTGCAGTTCGTCCCATGTGACGGTTACCTTTCGTGGAATGTCAACCGGAAAACTCACATGTTGTGCAAGTACCCTTGCCTCACGAGCCATCTCGACGAACCCGTGGTCGTTGCTGAGAAGAATGACTCGCTTCCGGCTATTTTGGTCGTACTCCGCGTAGGCGTCCACGATGGCTTCGTCGCCCGTCTCACTCTCGATCGTATCCGCGTACCGATGGTCGCGGAGGCGACGATATTCGTAGAGTCCGAGGAATCCTTCACGATTCGCCCCGGCCGGCTGATTGTCCAGCCGTGCGAACTCGGACCCGAACGCATCCTCAAGGGCTCGCGTCTCGTAGTGGTTGTAATGCCAGTTGAGTTCCTCGTAGATACCCGTCGCGAGGGCAAAGCCATTGACTGGACTCCGACCGTTGTCGTCACTGTATCGCTCCGGATCCAATTGGAGTACATCCGGCATCCGCCAGGCGAGGAGGTTCGTATCGATACCCAGTGCCACGGGTTGATGGCCGGCGTCAAGGTCGGGATACCCCTGTCGGCGGAAGAACGTCTCCACGTCCTCGCGATTTTCGATGTCGACGAGGCCACCAGCAACGAGCGCTCGGATGTAGGTATCCTTGTCAGGCAGGTCATCGTAGGCCTGTTCGCCGTATGTCGTGTGGAGTTCCTCGCGGGAATCCTGGTACGTGAGCGCACCCTGTGTGAATCGGACCGTGGTTGCGACGGGATCAGAAAGGTCGATCTCAAGGAGTTCTCCGATCTCTTCACACGGGTGCCGAACACTAACCGACGTAATCCCCTCGGTGTACAGCGCGTTGAGGAGATGCGTGATGTGGTGGCGGGCAAGTTTCATTAGAAGACCTCCTGGAAGTCGACGAGTTCGACCACTGGTCTGGGGACATCGGGATACAACCGGCCGTAGAAGCGGTTGTTCGAGACGTAGAGATAGAAGACGTGGTCGGCCTCAAACTGAATCCCCGCCTGGAACGCGATCGCCGACATGAACTTTCGACCGGGAGTGACATCGACCGCCGCCGTACCCCCGTCGGCCTGTATCTGGGCAATCGGTTCACGAAAGTGCTCGACGATCCCGTGGAAATCTGTCTCCGTATCGAGCTGCGTCACGGAGAGGTCAGGATCCTCACCGCCGTATTCGACGACCACACGCTCCATCATGGACGTGATATCATCGAACTGGTCACCGACGCCAGGATTATCCAGCACGTACAGTTCGTCGGGGAGGAATCCCTCTTCACAGGCCGCGATGAGAGGATTAATGACCGCCTCCAGGTTCGTGCTCATGGTTGTGAGCCACGCATCGACCATTACTCATCGACCCCCCGACTGAGCGGCGTTGGCTTTCCATTGCTCGTGCTCGATCTCCGGATGCCGGACTGCTACGCGTTGAAGTGATTCGTACATGACGTGGAGTTCTACGATCATCGTGTGGGCCTTCTCACGGAGGTCTGTAAGTTGGTCCTCTGGACTGGTGTCCGTCAACGTCCGTTGCTGCTGCGGGAGGCGAAGCTGTGTGAGGTAATCCAGAATAGCACCCGTACCGCTGGCTAACTGTGGGAAGATCTCGGCAACCTCGTAGACTGCGCGTGGGTGGTCAGCAATGATCTCCTCGGCGCTCTTGAATTCGACCGGTCGACCTAGTGCGTCACCACAGGCAAGGCCGAGTAAACAGCCCTGTGCGTTCGCTGTCTCATTCATCGTCAGTCACCAAGACTTCGTCAGCATGGTTCTCGATCAGCGTGAGGAAGGTCTCAACCTCGTCGTACTGAGGGCCCTTCATAACCGCTCCAGTTTCCCGATTCCAGTCGATATATCCTGCCGCCTCTAACTTTGGGAGGTGGACGTGATACAGTTCAATCTCCGAGCTGTCCAGAGCGTCTGGCCCCTGGAATGGCTCCAGCCTATCGTCTCGCTTCAGCCTGTAAAGTATCTCCCGCCGCTGTTGCTTCGATAGGACTTCCATGATACGATCCACCTTCGAAGACGCGAACACGTCGGGCGGTCCCTTGTCAGTCATCGCGTTGGTCCCCTTTGTTGATCTGGACGAGCGCCCACGATGCCCTCGTGCGGACATCGGCGTTGTCATCAGCCTGTGCTCGATCTTCCAGGGGCGATACCGCTACAGAGGCGGAGAGGTGTCCGAGCGCCCAGCAAGCGTTCTCACGGACGAGCGGATTCTCGTCCGACAGCAGCTCCACGAACGTCGGCGTGACGTGTTCGACCGACTCCGGGAAGTCCTCGGCTACGCGGCTAAGGGCACCGCTCGCATTGATTCGCGTGTAGGTGTCCTCAACCGTCAGTAATGCGGTGATCTCCTCGGTGTACGGCTCGACCACGTCGGTGTGAACGATCGCCACGTCGCCGATTAGTCCGATTGCGTTGTTCCGGAGCTTGGGGTTATCGGCGTCGAACAGAGTTGCGACATCGTCGACGATATCGACGGCGATGCTCGGGTACTCGCCCACGATCCGTCCAAGCCCAGCGGTCGCGTTCAACCGAACGCTGTCGGACAACGAGTCACGGAGGGTGACTTCTCCAAGTGTCTCGGCGACCGGTTTGACTTCCTCCGGATACTCGCGCGTGATCCGCGAGAGTGCGTACACCGCGTACTGGAGTCCGTCGGCGTCGTCCTCAATGATCGTTGCAAGCGACGGTACGGCGTCCACAGCATCCTCGGGGTTTTCCTCAGCAATCGCGGCGATACATCTGGTCGCTTCACGCCTGACGGAGACAATGTTCGACTGCAGATACGGTACGAGTTCGTCGGTGAGCGGAGCGATCGCCCTCGGATCGGCATCACCAATGGCGCGGAGAGTGGCCAGCATGTCGGCCCGAGCGGGTAGCTCGTCACGTGTCAATAGTGACCGAAGGATTGGAATCGCCGGCGTACAGTCCTCTGGGCGCACTGCCGCCACCCGACGGAGTGCCTGGGCTGCGTCCTTTTCCCGGAACAGATCAACGTCTTCGCGATCCAGAAGAGCGAGGATCGATGAGATACGGACCGCCTCTGGATTCACATCCGCGAGTCGGCGGAGCCCAGTTGCCTCCTCGGCAGGCGTCTCTGCGCTCGCCGTGTAGAGATTCGGTGGGGGATCGACCACGGAGAGCAACTCGATTGCGTCGACGGGAACGGTGAATTGGTCACTATCTGGGGCGAGCGGCGTGCACTGGAGCGCCGGCGCTGCCGAGGGGCGTTCGAGTGTCACCGCGTGAAGGGAGACGTCGTGGCACAGCTGCGTTCGTTCGGCCCCATCGTCGATGTACGTGAGTTCGAATCCGGGCGCATCGGTGTGGTCGTCGAGAAACGACGATAGCATCGACGCGTTCGCAGGCATGATTCCGGCAGACGTCGGGAGTCCACCGTCGGTCATTATGTCACGAACCCATGGGAGGTCGGGATGGATGTCTCCCCGTTCGACCGCGGGAACGAACTCCCAAGCGTGGTAGTGCTCCCACGCGTCGACATCACTCAGATCGAGGTCGTCGACAACGACGTAGCCGTCCGCGTCCGGGTGCAGGTCGGCGATGAGTGATAGCTGCTCGCGCCGGAGTGGGAACTGCTCGTACCGACCATCGGGCTGTTTCTCGCCGAGCCACTCGTCCCAGTCGTCGGGGTGGCGGCCGACGATGTCGACGACACCCGGAATTGCGTCCTCCTCGGCCAGCGTCTGATTGCCGATGGCGTAGACCGCGTGTGGCGTCTCATGGGCGAGATGACGCACCCACTCCAGCGGGACTGCGTCGTGGCGGGGATGTGGATTCACGTCGACGGTCCAGTCACGGTCGAACGCGAATACGAACATCAGTCACTCACCTCGCGCGGCGTCGCGGGCGCCTGCTGACACAGTGTTTCCAGGAGTTCCACCTCCTGCTGCATCGACTCATCATCCACAGCCGCCATCTCATCTGCGAGGTAGCTGCGAAGCTGGTCGAATCGCTCGGTATATCGATCAGGAACGACCAGCGGTACGGACTCGCGCTCGTGCTGGCCACGCTGGTCGGGGAGCAACCAGTCGTCGACGCCAGTCGCAGCGTCAGCGCGATCGTGGAGGTCAGCCGCCCACGTCCGGAGTTCGCGAGCGTATCTAGCCAGCGCGACGGCCTTCCGGACGCCCTCATGGGCATATGTACCGGACTCGTTGGAAACGTCGACGGTGACGCGCTCGGTGTACTCGCCACCGTCCCGTTCCGTCCACGAGGCGACCAGATCCAGATCGGCATCCTGGCTCGTCTGCTCGAGGCGGACGAGGACGACGCCGCCCCGAGCTTCGCCATCCTGCTTTGCGGAGGGGAACAGCGTCCCGACGTGCATCAAGCGGTCGGTCGCGGCGTCCGCGGACGGCGATCCGTGGACTGCCTCGATCTCGTAGCCGTCCGCGTCGAGATCGAGGTTCAGGTCGTACACCAGCGGGGTGACCATGTAGTCGAACTCCTCGCCCAGCCGACGCTCGAACTCCGCGGTCGAGTGGACGAAGTAGTGATTCGCCCCGCGGATGCCCGACAGGGTGTCCGCCAGCTCCGCATTCGCATCCAGCCCCATGCCGATGAACGTCGTGTGGACACCCTCGGCGGCCGCGTCCGCGAACAGCTGCGTGAGTTCGCTGTCCCCCGTCGTCCCCGTGTTCGGCATCATGTCGGTCATAAAGACGACACGGCGCTCGACGTCAGGACTGGGCGTCCCGTCGACCAACATGTCGACGGCCGCCTCGAATCCGTCCGCGAGGTTCGTACTGCCGCCAGCAGCGATCTCGCGGATGTGGCGACGGATCGCCGGCATGTCAGTCGTTCCGACGTCACGGAGCGGCTTCGCGACGTGGGCGCGGTGGTTGTAGAGGACGACGCCCAAGCGGTCCTCGGCGTGGAGCTGCTCGGTGAGCGCGCACAGCGACTGAGTTGCCGCTTCGAGTTTCGTCGCCGCATCGTCCTCGGCCTCGCGCTTGCGCCCGTGTTCGTCGTAGTAGTACGCGTCGAAGGAGCTGTCCATCGACCCAGAGACATCAAGGACGGCGACGAGATCCAGCCGCGGCCGCTCGAACTCGTCGACCGAGAGCGTCGAATTCAGCCCGACCGACAGGTAGCGCTCGGTCTCCCCACTGATCGGGTGGTCGCTCACGGCGGCCGCGTAGCGCGGTGCGAACAGGGCCTCGGACTCGGTCCGCGTGCCCGTCTCGAAGTGATAGTCGTAGAACAGCCCCTCGTCGCTGATCGCCTCCGGCTGTGGCGTATACCCGTTCGCGACGTTTTCCCGAAAGTTGGCCACGTCTTTCGCCCCGCCAGCGGCGAGTCCGACTGTCTCCGGGCTCGCCATGTCCGCACTTGCTGGCGCCGGTGATGCACTCTCCATCACCTGGTTTTCGAGCATCTGATCGGCCTCGGCGGTCTCCCGAAGTTCGTACGCGTCGACGTGGTGCCCACAGGACTCACAGACGTAGTCGGGTGGGGTGACCGACCTGTCGTCGTCCATCGGCATCCAGTCGTCGACGAGCGAGCGGTCCTCCCGAACGCGACGAACAGTCGCTCTGGCATCGATTATTCCGAACGGTTCGTCGAGAGAGAGCTGTGACGCGGCTTGCGTGACGGCTGCTCCAGCTGCATCGACGACCTGTCCTGGTCGAAGCCGTCCTCCGCAATCAGGGCACTCTGGACCGATGTCGTCTCCTGAGGAGACGGGAACCGCGCCCAGCAGCCCCGAGATGCAGTGGGTTGCCCCGATTTTCAGGCTCTGGAGTGCCTCGCTGTCAGGTGTGGCAAGTACCGTGAACTGCCGCCCCGATTGATCGGCGACCAGCAAGCGGTGGACGTGTTCTCCGTCGCAGTCGATGGCTTCCCGGGTGATGAATTCGACTGCGATATCGTGACGCTTCCCATCCTCTATGTCCGCGTACGTCGTATCCATAGTGTCTGTTTGGCCTGCCATTCCCCGGGCAGCCAGCGGGTAATTGACGACGGTGTGTTCGTTCATCCCGGAAACGAGAGGGAGTAACCACCATCACGATGCGTCTTTTTCCACCTTCACACTCACCAGTGTGCGCCAAGATGGGATAAATCCTTCGCCAATAAGCAAGATAGAGCAGATGTTAGATGATAAAGGCCCATCATAGTGTTCTTTGTAGGGTGTTTGGTGGAATACTATACTCTGGAGGATGGATTATTAGTATGTAACCGCCTCTATACTGTTGAGTATTGAGTCGAAACAATCATTGCGAAGGACCCCGAGGATTAGTCAACAAACCCATGCCTATCGACGCTGGTGACGCTCTCGTCCGGGCGCTTCACGACCATAATCCGTGGTGGGAACACGGGACAGAAGCATTCTCACTCCCGGCACGGCAAAAGAGCGATTTCTATCATCTCGCCCGTCCCGACGAGTCCGGCAGCCAGTTCGAGGACCAACCGCTTCTCGCCCTCGTTGGACGGCGGGGCGTCGGGAAAACCACGCTCCTCAACCAGTTCATTCACCATCGCATCGAGGCTGGCGACGATCCGGAACGATTCCTCTATCTTCCCTTCGACGCCGACCCGCTCTACCAACTCCAATCGGACGAACAGCTGCGACGCGCAGTTCGGTACTACGAGAGCAGGGTTCTCGGCCGCATCGAAGCAGACCACCCACACTTCATCCTCATCGACGACGTCCACCAGATCGAGCATCCGAACAAGCCGACCATCGACGGGTGGGGCGTCCCCGTCGCAGAATTGCTCGAGGACGTCCCGGGACGACACGTCGTCGTGACTGCTAGCGCCGGCATCCAGATCGAACGGGAACTCGAAAGCGTCGCGATGCCGGCCGAAGACTACGATGTTCAGCCCATTCTCCCCGAGAAGTTCCGGGACTACCTCTTCACGCTATATCCAGATCTTGAGGAAGAAGACACTCGCGTGAGCCCCACCTCGCTGCGAACCGGAGAGAACAGCCTGCCAGCGGCTCTCCAGAGTGGCGAGATCGAGTCACTCGTCGCAGAGCTTCGACAGAAGTACGAGAAGGTTGCAGACGTCGAACGACGCATCCAGTCACAGGTCGTCGACTATCTCGCGATGGGTGGGACCATCAGCTACGACCTTGACGGCGCCGCCGAGTCGGCAGCGGACCTGACGGCAGATGACTACGTGCAGCTGCGCGAGGACGTTCGCGATGCCCTCTACCAGGAGGTCCCCGGCTTCGAATCGATTCAGACGATCGCGGATCTCGAACGCCTCTGCGCGCTCGCCGCCCGGAACCGAGGAACTGAGCCGTTCCGGTATCAGGACCTCGTCGAACTGTTCGACGTCGACCGGCGGACGATCGCCGATAGCTACCTTCCCGCGCTGGCAGAGCTGTACCTGTTAACCGGCGTTACCGAGTACGACAACAGCCGCCCCCGGTCGGTGCAACTCTACCTCCGTGACACAGGGCTAGTGACCGCGCTCGCCGACGGCGACGCCTCAACCGTCCGAAACGATTTTGACCGCGAGGCCGACCTGGCCCGCGTCGCGGCGTTCGACCACACGATGCGGTTCGCCTACGGGATCAACGCCATCCAGGGCAATGACGAGACGCCCGCCGTCCAGTACTGGCGCGGGCGAGAGGGTGAGGTCGACTTCGTCTTCGAGGTGGACGGAACCCCCGTCCCGATCGGCCTAGCGTATCGGTCACGCGAGCGGGAGGAGTCACTCGAAGCCGTTCGAGAATTCAAAGAAGCGTACGATGTGCCACTTGGATTCCTCCTCGCTGGTGATACGGTTCGAGGCAGACAACCTATTGAAGATCTCGGTGATGGAATCGTCCAACTTCCGTACTGGTTGTACTTGCTCCTATGTTAGCTTCTCCCTGATATCCTCCCACGGCTAGCCGTGGAGTTCCCCCACTGGGGGTTGAATCCACGGACACGAAGAGGTTCGCAGGTTCGTCGTCACGCTGGACGATGAACCGCGTTTCGGGCCGTGCCAGTACGGCCCCCGCCTCAGACAGCGGTTTCAAGAACTTGCCCAAGGCTCGTTTACCGATATTCAGCGCATCGGTCTTGTCCGCAGTGCCGTCCAGCCCACACTCAGGATACTCGACCCGCCCCTGCGACTTTCGGACACCTTCAGCGGCACAGCGGTTGCACGTTTTCGACATGTCGTACTCCTCAATCAACTGTACGTTGATGCCCGTGTCGTGGGCCTTGTACCCGATGTAGTTGAGCAGGCGGGCGAACGGCATCTTGTGGGTCTTGTCGTTGCCTTACCGTCCTTTGTCGTTGTCCTTGCGAATCCCGCCGAGGTCATCGAGACGTACTCGGTCGGCAACCTCGACTACCTGCGGGCCTCCGTCGAGGACATCGGCGCCAAGACCGTCTGCATCGACGACGTGGAGATCGAGCGAAAGCAGGACCCACTCGACGCGCTCGAACCGGCAACGGCCACCCTCTTCTCGGTACCCACTGGATCGAATAGTATCCGGATGGACGGATTCGCGGCAAAATAGTCCGATCCGGAACAGCGCTCGTGTCTCCACTCAGCCGGCTTTCCCTATCGGGTGGTTGCCTATACGGAGCCAGTGACTGAGCGTGTCACCGGATCGGCGTCGACTGAACGAGGCCGTGTTCCGGCTGTCAGTAGCGGTCTCGGCGCGAAAAATTGCGTGATCCCGTCGCGTCTCTTCCCGGATCGGAGCGATTCACTGGGGGTATACGCGATGTTTGAGTAGTCCCGGGCAGCGGTGACTCTCCGAGGTTCGAATCTTAGGCTCAATCAGAAGTCACTTTAAGAATCTCTGATTCGCTTTGGCAGAGAATTCATCCAGTCTGTTTGAAGATTAAAGAAGTGAGATGATATGTATTCCACTTATATAGACAGCACAACGTTTGCCGCGGCCGCTGAACGGTACTATAGATATATTGGATATAGCAACGTTGAAACAGCTGTTAGCGTAAGACACATCGATGGAATCGGCGCTCTGGAAACTAGAGGAGAATGCGATTCGCTCGCACACTACGGAGAAATTACGAGACTTTACAGTAGATTCTGAAGGTGATTTCTTTGTTTATGTCTTAGAATGCGAATCAGAAGTCAATCTACAGCGGGAAATAGAAGACTACGATGGCCAGAAAATTGAGGAAACCCTGGAAGATGGAGAGAATGCATGGATAAATTATCCTGCCACAATCCGCCCTCCAATCGGTGATCACCACTCTAACTTCCCGAAATGGGTCGAACAAGCTGTAGAAGCAGACGAAGTTTACTACGTCGGTCAAACATCGGATCCGGTAGATAGAATTGCTGCGCACGCAACGGCTAGCGACCGCTCGGCTTATGCGAGCCGCTTATTCCCGCCGGTTTCAATCACGCACATAGAACGAGTTCAAAGCAGGAATAGGGCCCAAGCCTTGGAGGATACCATCGCTCAGTTCATCAGCTTCGGCTGTGAAATCGAAAGTGAAAATTACTCCGGTTACGGGAAAGTACCGGAAGAAATCCATAGTAGGCTAAAACGATTCGCTAACCCAGACGGCCCGAATTTGGAGATAGCCAACGGGCGAAATTTGGCTGCATTTCATTCAGCACCAGACAACCGCTGGACTACCGCACTCCTTTACAAGCTTACTGAAATTCCGGATCCGATAGCACCTTGGGACACACACAAAGAATATGATGGCTTCCCGATCGAAAAATCGATCGTAGTGGATTGGTATCTGAAATCTCTGGAATTCATCGCAGAGCATGCTACATCCTTCCAATACCAAGAGGATCTTCTTTTATCTCAAATTGTCGAATTTGAGGAGTGGCTAGAAGCCTCAGAAAGCTATCCACAGCGTGGCGATCCAGAAGAAGAGTATTGGAATGCCGACGAAGGAATTGAATCGATCGAAGAGGGGAAAGAGTATTTCGAGCAGCTAAAAGAAATCGGTCAGAAACTAGTCGTAGAACCGTTTCTAATCGAATATCGTAAGAAAACTCGGGAATTGCATTCAGAGCCGCTACGATTTGCTTACAGCGAGAAGACACCCAATATCGAAGCGAATTCTGGTTCGGATAGTGCCCCCAACCAGAGTCCTTCAACAAAGCCAACACCGAATCAGGAATCAGTTTCGCTATCTGGAGAAGAACGGAAGCGTCTGAAAGACGTGATCCAAATGTCACCCACATCAAACGGCGAACTTCAGGACCACTGGAACCTTCAGGAGAGTGCAGATGTATATTATTATTTGGAGGACCACTTTTCAGAGTGGTATTATCGTGACTCAGATAGCATGATCCGAGCGGCTGACGACGCAGAGGATCAAATATAGAGTTCTGGTGGCTATTCCACAGGGGCGATAAAACACGGAATAACCGGTTAATTGGGATTCGTAACAAAATGGGGATAGTCTCGGGTAACAGTGAAATTCGGAGGTTTGAATCTTACAGAGACACCGAACTGCATTTGTTCTCCGATTTAGAACCATGTGGCCCTGTTGAAATCCTCAGAGAGTTACGGTTTGCCCGGTAGTCTGACCGGATGGAAGCCCTTCCGAAGTCTCGGTTACTCCAATTCGTCGAGCAACCAATACAGTTGGCTCGGCGAACTGTCTCTCGTTACTCCTCGAAGTTCTCAAAATGGCGGTACACGCTTCATCAACATATCGTCCTCCTTTGCCTCAAGATTCAAAAGAATACGCCGTACCGGACGCTTTGTGACGAACTTATCGAGATGCCACGGATTCGGAGCGCCCTTGATCGTGAGGAAATCCCGTCTCCTTCGACGTTGTGTAAAGCGTTCAACCGCCTTGACATGGCAATTTGGCGGGTTCTTCTCAATCTCTCAGTCACGCTTCTCCCGACCAACGGTGTCGTCGAGATCGATGCCTCTGGTTTTGATCGCAGTCATGCCTCGAAGTACTACACGAAGCGAACGAAGCTGACGATCCAGTAGTTGAAAGTTACACTTCTCGTGGACACAAGAGCGAATGCTATCCTTGATATCCACGTGACGACCACCAGAAAACACGATTCAAAGATCGTGCCGTCGCTCATCAAGCGAAACACCGGTTCGGTAGCAATTCTCTTCGGTGACAAGGGGTACGATGACCAGACAATTCGAGAGTTAGCCCGTGAAGATGATGTTCGTTCGTCATCAAGCATCGAAAATTCACGTCGCTCCACAAGACGTGGAACTTCCGGTTGGACGCCGACCTCTACGGGCAACGTAGTCAGAATGAGATGGTGAATTCTCGTATTAAACGGAATATGGCGCATTCGTCCGTTCACGACGCTGGTGGAAGCAGTTCCGTGAACTTGTGGTCGCCTGTATTATTCACAACGTTGACAAGGTACTCTGAACGTTAGATATAGACGGACAATATTTCGGATTGTCAGGCGGCTGATATTCAACTGTTTGTCATTCGACGCGGTGACGTTGTCCGCGGAGAATCAGTATTGCACCAGCAATTCCGAGCAGCCACTGGGGTCCGACGACTGTTAGGCTCCGCTCTGTTCCCTGATGTTCCTGCACCACGGTTGGATAGACGATGTAGTAAGATCAACTCGTGCCCGGCGTGCGGGGCGACAGACTTCTGTTGCTACGAGATACCCGAATAGGGAGTTCTGTCGAAATTCTCGGCAACTGAGACGATCCCTTGCTGAATATAGAGGATGAAGTCAACGTAATAACTCGGAGCCATGGCCGTCTTCATAAGATCACTCTGATTGTTTGATTATATAGCCAAGAATCATATCATATATTATAAGAAATATTTATGTATAGTAATGTCTGCTGGTTGTAATAATACGAGACGGCGCCCCAACCTATATGTCAAACCTTCTCATGCGTGTAATATGGCCAACAGCCAATCTTGGCGGACAGCAGAGTCACGGGAGGAATTTATACATGATCTCACGGAGGGTGCTCTCCACATATTGGAAAACGACTATGACTTTGCAGGTATATTCGAAGGAACTGAATATAAAAATCTGTCAGACTTATATGATAGAAGTGCCTTGTATGGTAACCCACTAACCGATATAACTCATACCTCGCTTGAAGACAAGCCCGTGCCCAAAAATACTGTCGAATATCTCAAACAAGAGGATACTCTCTATGCGGGAGTGGCTAAAGCAACAAAATCGGGCGTGAAGCAGATGGCAACCAAAGTGGACCAATCTATAAGCGAATTTGGACCTGAACGCCTTTTCCAATATATGGCCGGAATTGCACGAACAATCTCCGATCATATCGAAGTAAAACCGTGGATGAATAAGACTGACGCGATATTTTTTAATGACCCCACATACATTACTTCCGTGAATTAGGATATCTTGTAGGCCGCTCTGTCCGGACTTGTGCTGCATATGCGCTCTGTATTCAGCACGACCACCGAAACCTATCACTAGTTGAGGGTTTCAACAAAATAGAATAGTTCTATGACATCCTCGTCGATATTCTATGTAGATCCGAATACAGCGACCAAGACAAGAATTGTACCGACGATTCCGAGTACGAACGCGACGATATCATAGGGCGGCACCTCTCCGAACAATGTCTCGAGAAGCAAGCCGATAAGAGTGACCTGAAGACTTTCTGTATGGTATCCACGTGCGATACTTACTCTGAAGACCAATCAAACAAGGGTACGAGACTTGTTCTATGACAACCTCAAGGATCTACTGGGATATATCGAGAGAGGTTGTCAGCTGTTGCTGTGTTTCCAGCCCTGATTGGAAGCGGTTGAGGACTTCTGTTTGGTGCTGTGGGCAGGCCATGAGGGCGACTGCTCCGGTTTGGATCGGGATTACTGGTTGATATAGATTGTAGTGTGCGAGCTGACAACTAGGGCAATGGATACCTCCAGCCGGTCGATGCTCTATGATGTCTGCTCTATCGGTGGTAGTGAGTTCGCAGATAGAAACGAACTGGTCGACATGGTCTCCGCAACCGATGACAGGGATAGTAAGCTGATCCAAAAGCAGAAATGAAACACTGTCGTCGTCATGGCTATGAAGAGCGGACTCACAGTCCTCGCACTGGATCGGTGGATGGCCTTGGATGTCGTCAGGAGCCGACCGAGTAGCATCTACTGGAGGCATACTGAGATGTATACAAATAGATTGAATCGCCAGACAGGTAAGTTATGGGAACAGTGGGGTGCCTCTATCGCGTCCTCTGCGCCCAACCAATCCAAACCAAGCGCGATTCGGACCGGGTTACACCGTGCGGTGTGCCTCTACTGTTTCTGGGGCGTATCCGGCCTCCTGCAGGTTCGTGAGGACTTGGTTGATGGTTTCGAGAGTGTCATACAGGTTTTCTGTGGTGCGGCCGCTGCTGAGGAACTCGTTGCTGTCAGTGTTCTCGACGAGGAGGTTGGCGTGGGCGTCGTCGTTGCGCAGGTCAGTGACGTCGTGAAGTCGGGAGTCTGCACCGCCTTTCGTCGAGAAGCCGCACGCTTGCCAGCAGGCTTCGACGCTGGTGACGATGGTTTCGAGCGTGGAAAATTGTGCGTAGTGGAGTTCGGCTAACGCGACGTTGGCGGCTTGTGCGTCTTCGTACCGGCCTTCGATCTCGTCGAGTTCGTCTGCGGTGACAGGCGTGGTTTTCCAGTCCGATTTCTTGTCGAGGATGAGTTCGCGGAGGTGTTCTTCGAGGTAGGTGATGCGGTCGAAGAGGTAGATGCGTGCTGGGGCGGTGTTGAGATCGGCGCGGGTGAGGATACCGGTGACGTGGTTGTGGCCGCCGAGAAAGTAGACTGGGTTCTCAATGAGTGCGGACAGGACGTCGGTGAACGAGGTGTCTCCACTGATCATGTAGCCGATGGTCAGTGGGGTGAGGTGGTCCTCAAGGGTATCGCCGTCGTCGTCGGTTGTGACGTCGTCTTTGTGGATAAATCCGATTGGGTCGTCGTCCGCGTAGACCGGGGCGGCGTCGTAGCCGTTGTCAGCGAGCCACTCGGCAGCGGTGCTTGGTGGCGTATCACGTTGGAGGTATTCGACAGAGCGAGTGGCGAGTTCGGCTGCGGTGCAGTCGTAGAGGTCGCGGGGCATATCGCTCGGTGGGGGGCCGAGGGTAGTCAAAATGAGGGTGAAGAAGTGAAGGGGAGCAGTGCCAACCCGCCACAAAATTAATGTCCATAGGACATATATTTCTATTTGATTATGCTCAAAGGGCATTTTGAATCGGCGGGGGAGAGTATCGAATACGGTGCTGCTGGCTGCCTCTTCCCCGTCGATGAACTGGATGCGACAGTCCTCCAGTACCGAGATGCCCAGATCACGCTCGACGATGTCAATGGATCAGATGTCATCGTCGTCGCCCCGACGAGTCTTGCAACCAGTTACTTCCTCACCCAGTACGCACTCACCGCAATCCCGGTCGACAGTCTCTCCACTGCGGTTCAGACCCAGCTCGCTAACGAACTTAACGACCCCGTAGACACGTTCGAGCTCATCCAGATCGGCAAGTGGAACCGAGACAGTCCAAACCACTCGCTCACTGAATTCACGAGCGTCTGAACCCGGTCTGTAGACGCACAGAACCCAAAAGCCCCACCAAACGACTTCGAATGACTGAGACACTCGCCGATGAGTATCCGGAAGCCGCCCCGTACATCCAGCAAGCTGTCGACGAACACGGCGAAGAGTGGGTGCTGGAGAATTACTACCAGCAACTCTACCCGCTTAGGAGACTCATAAAGATGCCCGAAAAGGACGAACTCCCGTTCTACGACGCGGACAAGCACGACACGATGACGGAGAAGGAACGGATCGAAATGTATCAAGCATGGGCCGAATATCGAGAAAACCTCCGTACCGGAACGAAACCTAACGAGTGACTCCCACCCTACATTTTTCTCAGCGGTAGTTCTTGAGTGACGTATGGATTTGGATCGGGCGCGTGGTGTCCTCCTTGGGCTAGCGTGTGGGGATGCGCTTGGCCGGCCAGTCGAGTTTACGTCTGCGTCGGAGATCAGTGCTGAACATGGACGGCTCGACGAGATGGTCGGGCATGGCACGTGGAACCAGCCAGCCGGGACGATCACAGACGACACCGAACAAGCGCTGTGCATCGCCCGAAGTCTGGTAGAACACCAAACGTTCGATCCGACGGATATCGCAGAGCGGTTCGTCGCGTGGTACGACAGCAGGCCGTTCGATATCGGGCGCATGACGATGCGGTCGCTCAGCCGCCTCAAACACGGCGACCAATGGGACGAGGCAGGCCAGCACGTTGGGAGCAGAGCCGAGAAGGCCAGAACGCAGGCAACGGGAGCGTGATGCGGTGTCCACCACTCGCCATCCCATACGCGAATGACTGGGGCCGACTCGTCGAGGTAAGTCGGCAGTCCTCACAGATCACGCACGCTGACTCACGATGTACTGATGGCTGTGCGATCCTGAATCTCACAGTGGCTGGCCTCCTTGACGATGCGGATACGCCGTTGCAGGACGCGCTTGACTACGTCGGTGCGGACGTGCCTGATGAGCTTGTGACGGCACTCCAACCGCTCGCTCATGGTGACTCTCCCAGCAAGCTGGAGACGTCGGGATACGTCGTACATTCGCTGCAGATGGCACTTCACGACGGGTTATTCGCAGACAGTGCTGAGGAAGCGATTGTGACAGCCGTGAACCGCGGCGGTGATACGGACACGATTGGCGCGATTACGGGTGCAGTCGCTGGGGCGCGGTTTGGAGCGTCAAAGCTTCCGGAACAATGGCTGAATGGTATCGACGAGGTCGATGAACTCGAATCATTAACGGAGCAACTCATTAAGATAGCGTGAGCCTCGTTCTCACGCTCAAGCGGATTCCCAGTTCGGTATTCACGACGACCACCATGTCTTCCCACCAGGGTGTGCATAGAGAATTTCTGTCGAACCAGACTCCGCTTCGGCCGAGAGCCACGTGTCGACAGCCCATCCAATCTTCCGGTTCTTCTTGTACGTATGGGTATTTAGGTCGAGGAAGTCAGGTTGAAAAAGGTAGTTGTAGTGAGAAAAGACGATGAGATAGGTATCATCGGTTGGCAGGTCGTTGAGTCGGTTGAGATCGTGTTCGAGTTTTCGGTTTGTCGTGTGGAGTTTTTCGACGGCGTCGTCCCGACGCATTTCCGCTTTCGATGCTGAGCGGAGGGTTGCTGTGGTCAACTCGTTTGAGAGGACGTTCTGGTTAGTGATGAACTTCAGTTCGAAGGCAGCTGTGACATCGCGCTCATCGTAGCGCTTCGATCCCCCATTCCACGAAACCGGATACGATAGTTCGTCGTCAAAGACGACGACGTCAATTTGTTCGTTTGGCCCATCTGGGTCAGAGAGATTCACTTCCGGATGCACACGGGACAAGGATCCATCGTTCCGACCACTTTCTGCAATCCGGTCGATGTACGGTCGCTTGTACTCAGCGTAATTCCCATCTGTTGTGAGTGCTGGGTTGTGACAGGTGGTATAGAGTGCGTCTTCGTTTTGAAGGATATCTCGAAGTCGTTCGACGAGCCGGCACTGCATATCGGCTTCCATACTAACGTCAAGTGGGGTTTCGAGGAACCAATCTGCAAGCTCGTCAGCCACAGTGCGATACTCCATACGTCTGAAAGAACATCCGTGTCCTAATGTGTACGGTGCGTTATAGCCACGAGAGGCCAGTGTTGAGTTCTTCGAGGAAGGATGGACGGATCTCCACAGTGGGTGGGAGGGAGAGTTGTTCGCCTTCCCGGTCAAGAATCGTTTCGCGGAGGAACGGGTGGGCTGGGTCGAATGCGGGACTTGCTTGGATGCGGTAGTCGCTGTCAATGGTGAACAGCGCGGCGTCGAACGCGCGGTGGTGCAGTGAGTTCAATACGAGAACGTTTTCCGGATGTTCGGCGAGTTCTGGGTGTTGACTTCGTGGGAGGATGTGTGCGAGATCAAGCAGCTCATCTTCTCGAATATCGGTCAGGGTACACGCGTGGTCGTAGCGGTCGAGTATGTCTGCCCGGAAGGCGTCGCTTACGGTGATTTCGGATGTTTCGTAGCGGCGAATCCGGCCACTCGAATCGAGGGGTTCTCCGGTCGGCCACTGGGCCACCTCTCCGGTCTGGATCCACTGCTGCCAGACGGCCGGTGCCTCGCTGTCGTCGTTCTGCCGGGCGCGGTCGTGCAGCCACGTGACGGGGACGGCGTTGGTGTTGAGGATCGAGAAGTGAAACTGGTAATTCGGGACCTGGGTCCCGTCATCGGCCTGGTATGCGTGGACTTCGAAGTGGTCGGGAACGCAGAGCCCACAGAACTCCACGACGCCTGATTCGGGTTTGCGGAACACGAGGACGGGCGGGACATCCTCGCGCCGACCGGCTGCAGCGCTGTCGAAGGCGGCCTTGATTTTCTGGTTCTGCGCGGATTTATCGTAGGGGTTTGAGGTCTTTGCGTCGCCCCAGTAACTGATGTAGCCGGCGTTGACGGCGAGCGTGTCCTCCCACGGGTCGTCGTGCTGAGAGATGCCGCTGTCGTTGGAGACGAGCACGAGCGCAGCAGGGGTATCGGACCGGTCCGCACCGAGATCACGGATTCCACCTGTGTTTTTGATGCCGGTGTCGAGCGGGCCACGGATCCATCGCAGGAACTGATCCTCCGGGTTGCGGTAACTGCCAGTGTCACGGTATTGCTGCCCGACCCGAAAGGCGTGTTGCATGATACCGCGGCATTACGTCTGTCAGTCAATAAATGCCTGCGTGATACGCGCTACTCGTCCGTTTCAGCCTGCGGTTCAAGTGGTTCGAACGTTCTGAGCTGGTCACCCAGCTGCTCTCGGAAGTCGTCGGTTGACGTTACTTGGATGCTTCCCGGCATCGATCCGTAGTCGTCCCAGTTCGAGGTGTATCGGACGACGCGTGAGTGAAGCTCCTCACTTCCGGTTTCGAAGTCGTACTGGTCGAAGACGTGGTGAACGTCGAGAACGAGCACCGCTCCGTGTTCGTCGTGTTCGTAGATCGTGTTGCCGGTGACTCTCATCCTTTCTTTTGTTCAGATTGGTGCGCTGGACTATGTATTCGGGGGCGGATCGACAATTATGCTATCGCGCCGGTGTCTTCCGCAACTACCGTTCCAGTCTCACAGACCGGGCATTGTTCGTCGACGAGTTCATCGATGGTCTTGACCGCGTTCGACCCACTCCGGACACGCTTTCTCCTCCCGATCCAAGTTCAGGTCTACCTGGGTTTCACAGTGGATACAGAAGCAGTGCGTATTGAATCCGGTGCGACGGTCAATCTCCTCTTGCGATGCGTCCTCGCCAATCACTTCTCGCGCTCGCCCCATCTCTCCGGGATGTGGGCAGTGGGCGCGTTCGCAGCCGCCCGCAATCGGGTACATGAGTACCCCCAGCCGGACGGCATTTCTAACTCACAGTCCGGGTTCGTACAGTAGAAATTGAATATCTGGGGCATTGGTTCGGCGATCATCAGGATACCAGCAATCAGTTTCCCTGAACCGAGTCGTATTCGGCCTAGTAGCGTCGGTGAAACCGCACACTACCTTGCTGTGCTGGACCGTTACTCAGTCCAGAATGCTTCGATTCGTTCGTCGAGACGAGTAAGAACGGTGGCGAGTACGTCCCGCCATTCGTCCGGATGGTCCTCGTCCTCGCCTAGTGTCGGTGCATCTGGGGGCGGGTGGAAGTGCTCACGGGTGTTGTGGTCGTTCGGGTGGCGGTCCCACCGGCACTCCCAGGATTCCCCCGTGTTGTATTGCTCAGCGTAATGGATGTTGAAGTCGTCCGTCTCGAACCACCGAATGCGGAGATACGCACGCGTGACTCCGCCGGGGAAGTACCCGAGGTCGTAGTCTGCGACGACAGAATTCGGTGCATAAGCGGGGCGTGCTTGGATATCGTCGAAGCGAGCGCTTCGAGTGAGGTGTGCGGCAATCCGGTCGAGAAGTTCTGCATCGATAGGGCCGGTACGGGGCGGATCGGCCGGGTTGTCAGGCATCGATGTGACCGGAGGAACTCCCAGCGGCTGGCTGGTCACGCCGCGCAGCGTCGAGGAGGGCCGCTCTGCGTTCGAGTGTTTCCCACTCGGAGAGTGCCTCCCACACGTCTTCGGTTGCCATATTCCGGCTGGCTTCGACGAGGGAGACGTCATCGGGGTCGTCTGCGTCGAATTGGTCTCTGTAGTCTTCGATCTGGTCGACGGCGTCCGAAAGCGCCTCAACGATCTCTTGTTCGGAGTAGTCCTCGCGGATGTGGTCGATGCGTCGCCACTGGAAGTACGCGTCGTTGCGCTCGTATCGGACCGGGCGGCCGTCGTGGCGGTGGACCAGTCCCATCTCGTCGAACCACTCCAGATAGTCTCGAGCCGTCTCGGTATCGCAGTCAGCGAGGTCAGCGATAGCGGATACCTTGGTGGGGGTCCGAAGCCCAGTAACGACGTCAAGAAGTCGCTCGCGGATCGGTCCGCCCTTGAGCAGCGATTCGGGTGACTCCAATTCGTCGATGTCTGGCGGTGATTCGTCGCCAGAGTACGCGTCGTCTGGAATGTCAGTGATGTCCATTCGTGAGCCCCTCTTAGCGTGGCTTAACACCTGAAGCGACAAATATCTATTGTAAACTGAATTATTTCTGCTTCAGATAATTATAGAAACGCGCATCTCGTTTCCGCACCGGCAGGTCTGGTTCGATCCCCAGCGGTTACACCTTCAGCATGTGGTCGTAGATACGTTCGGTGGTTTGGATACTCCGGTGACGAAGACGGATTGCTCGTACGAGCACACAAGGGCTTGGCTGTATCGAGGAGGCAGATGAGTTGGACGATAACGCCCTCGGCGCGGCACTGACGGCCTTTGGGGAGGCCGGGAAGCTCGAAATCCGACATATGCAGCTTCCAGCGCAAGTTCGTGGGATATTCCTCGGGAATTACCGCTCTCGCGAGGAGATCATCGCCCACATCGACCGCTTCACCCCACTCGCCCGGCAAGCACGCCAGCTGTCGGACTATCCAGTCGGGGATCTCGCCTGTTTCAACGTGGACTTCTCGCGAGAGTTCTGATACTGTCTAGAGACCGGCACCGATCCGACACCGGCGAGCGAGCTGTCGACGCTCCGGCTCAGCGTCCCGGTGACCGAAACGAGCAACGATGTTTATGGAGAGCTGTCCGTCGCCGGCGACACCGTCACTGGCTCGCCCTCAGAGCTCTTGACCGCCGTCCAAGCGGCACTCGACGCACACAATCCGGACGTCCTGATCTGCTCGACGAGCGAGATCGTCCCGACCCTCCACGAGATGGCGGCGGACGCCGGCGTCGACGACTTCTCGTTGAGTCGGTGGCCGGATGTGGACTACCAGCAGATCGCGAGCCGGTCGACGTACTCGAGCTACGGTCGAATCGGCCACTCCCCGGCGCGGTACAACGTACCCGGGCGGGCGATCATCGACGAGTCGAACACGTTCTTCTACGGGGAGACGAACCTCGACGGCGTCCTCGACCTCGTGTCGCGCTCGAAAAAGCCCGTCCAGGAGCTCGCGTGGGCGTCGATCGGGAACGTCCTCACTGCCATACAGATCTGTGAGGCTCACGACCGGAGCGTCCTTGTCCCGTGGAACTCCTGGTGCCACGAATTCCACAAGCCTATGCGGACGCTCCACGACGCCGACCGCGGCGGGTTCATCTTCGCGCCCGAGGTCGGCTTCCACGAGAACGTCCACGAACTCGACTTCTTCTCGTTGTACCCGAACATCATCTGTACCCGGAACGTCTCACCGGACGTCATCCGGTGTGACTGCCACCCCAACCGTGAGGATGTCCCCGGCCTCGGGTACTCGATCTGCGACGACCGGAGCTACCTCGTCGACGTGCTACAGCCGATCATCGACGCTCGCGACGAGATCAAGGCGGCCATCCGTCGCAAGAAGGATCGAGACAACCCCGACAAGGACTGCCTGGCGGAACTCGAGGGACGGTCCGGAGCGCTGAAGTGGATACTCGTTGCCTGCTTCGGCTATCAGGGGTTCAGCCACGCGAAGTTCGACCGCATCGAGTGCCACGAGGCAATCAACGCGTTCGCTCGGGAGATTCTGCTGACGGCGAAACAACGGCTGGAAGCGGGCGGCTGGCGCGTCGTCCACGGTATCGTCGACTTCAGATGGGTGACGCCGGACCCCGACGTCGACGACGAGGACCGCGAGGACCTCGAGGCGCTCGCGACGAAGATCACGGAATGCGTCGAGATTCGGCTCGAACACGAGGCTCACTACGGCTGGGTGGCGTTCGTCCCGCAGCGCGAGAGCGACGCCGGCGCGCTGATGAAGTACTTCGGGAAGGTCGCCGGCGACGACGATTTCAAGATCAGAGGCATCGAAGCTCGACAGCGCTCGACGCCGCCGTTCATCGAGGACGTCCAGCGGGACTGTCTCGAACGGCTCGACGCGACCCGGTCGCCGGACGTAGTGCTTGATTGTCTCCAGGACGCCATCAAGCGGCTCCACGCTGGAACGGTGCCTGTTGCGGAACTCGTCGAACGGAATCGCGTCTCCAAGCCACTCGAAGGGTACACGCAGAACACGCAAAACGTGGCGGCGCTGAAGCGGGCTCGCGAGCAAGACCTCGCCGTCCACCCCGGACAGGACATTGAGTATGTGGTCGTCGACGACGAGAAAACCTCGCGAGAACGGGTCGCGTTGGCTCACGAGGAGGTAGAGTCGTACGATCCGTCGTACTACGAGACGCACCTCGTCAGAGCTGTCGAAAGTCTGTTATCGCCGTTGGGCTGGGATCGGTCGAGGATTCGTCGAAAGTTCGCGAAGACACGAGTAACGAAGCTTTCGGCGTTTATTGATACCGATGTTTGAGAGACGTCGACTATAGTTACCCCACAGACCAAAATATTCTGTTTTGTGGGGTAACCACGGAATCAATCCAATCACACCCCTCTATCGATGTGTTCGATCTGACCGCCACTCTGGGCTTAATCAATCAGAAAATCCGTGTCTCAACATCATTCGTGAAATCGCCTCGTGTTCAACTAATGCGGTAGCACGGGATCGCCCTCCTCAAACGCGAGTAAGGCGAGCGGCAACGCATAGTCGGTGACATTCAGCAATCTACGTAGTCAATTCGATAGAAATCGGAATACTGAGACGGATTTCGTCGGAGATAGGAGTATGAGTGGCACGCGCGAGTACTTCGCGCCAGATGTCGAGAAGACAGACACCCCTCTATCGATGTGTTCGACCTCCATGCTGACAAGGTGAGATAGAAGCTCTCGAGGATGGTCCCGTGATCATTGACAAGAAAACCGTCGTTACAAGGCTCGTAGGGTGCGATACCGGCAGAACACGGCACCACTCATACACCACGATTTCTGACGTGAGAGATGGACAGAATCACGAGGGAACTCAACACATCGAACACATCGATAGAGGGGTGTGTGAGTGGCTAGTCTAGAAAGCTAGAAGAAGAAGGCGAGGCCACGCTCTCGTCAACGGCGTTTGTCGGTGTTTTCCACCGTGATTTGCGGGAAATCGTGTCGTAGCTGGCCTCGCGTTGGTCCCGACAGTGCCTTCTCCCCCCACCCTCTCGAACTCGTGAACACATCGATAGAGGGGTGTGTCTGTCCCACGATTCCCATCAACGTCGTGGAACACTTCGTCAGCCGTTCCCGTTGTCATCGCCAATTTCCAGTCGAAGCCGCGATATTTTTGAGAACAATCGACTGATTCCCCGGATCACACTTCGATAGGGGTGGGGAAGATTTTTGTCGTCGGACTGTATGGTTCCCGCCATGGGTGCCGAGGACTCCGAGAATTCTCCATCTGATCTCGAGGCGAGGGGGGACGACTCGTCAACAGATGACGAGACGACACAGGTCGATCTCGCGTCGAGTTCCTCAGATTCTGAGCGGGATTCTGTCCCCTCTTCGACTACGGAATCCGACGAAAATACGTCGCAGTCGATCGAGGACATGCTACTCGAATTCGACGAGCAAGAAGGATTGATCCGTGACCGTTCACTCCTCGACCCGAATTACGTAGTTGAAGAGGACCGAATCGTCGGTCGCGACGAACAGCTCCAGGAAGTGACGAAGATGCTGCGCGTGGCGCTCGGCGATAACCGCCCTCCGAATCTCTTTCTCTACGGACCGTCCGGGACGGGAAAGTCGCTTATTACGAAGGCTGTTTGCCACAACATCAGTCGTATCTGCGAGTCACGGGATATTCAGTTCGGGACGATCGAGGTTAATTGCCAAGATCTCGACACACTAGGTGTTGCTGTCTACGAACTAGCGAGTCAAGCCGCGGACGAAGCAGGTGTCGACATCGACGTTCCGAAACATGGTGTCGCGACCAAGGAAAAATGGGACGAACTATATCGCATCGTCAACGAGAATTTCGACTCCGTCGTATTCGTCCTCGACGAACTCGATATGCTGGTGGGTCGCCGTGATAAACAGGATCCGGCATTTTCGCGACTGCTCTACCAACTGTCCCGGGCCGGGGCCAACGACGAACTAACCGCGTACATCTCTGTCGTTGCCATTTCGAACGACGCGAGGATGATGGAATCCGTCGGGAGCCGTGCGTTGAGTTCGTTCACCCCGGAAGACGTTCACTTCGATGACTACGACGCGAATCAACTCCAGGCCATTCTGCGTCGACGGCAGGATGCGTTCCACGACGATGTCTTGGATGGCGACGTGATTCCACTTGCCGCCGCGTTCGCCGCACAAACACACGGTGATGCGAGAAAGGCGATCGACTTGATGCGCGTCGCCGGCGAACTTGCCGAACGAGAAGGTGACGACCGCGTTCGCGAGGAACACGTGCGGGAAGCCCAGGACAAAGTCGAGAAAAACCGTGTTCTGGAAGTCGTCCGCGGCATCAGCACGCAGAAAAAACTCTGTCTATACGCGACGGCAGCCGTCGCTGCACAGACCGACGACGGGTCGGCTCGCAGTACGACCGGCTACCGTGTCTATCAGTTCCTCACTGACTCGATCGACGCCGATCAGTACCACCAGGAGACCTACGTCAACAAAATGAAGGAGTTGACGACGTACTCCCTCGTCGACTTCGAGCGCCGGAGTCACGGTCCCAGCTCCGGAATGTTCCTCGAATTCCAGTTCGGCGAACGCCCCGAGACGATTCTCGAGACGCTTCGCGAAGACTCTCGGATCGATATGGTCTCGCCCGAGGAAGTCGAATCGGTCGTGAAAGCGCAGATTCGAAACGAAACCTGAGCGTGGACTGTTCCTCAACCGACTACGAAGGGGACACCCCTCTATCGATGTGTATCAGGCGGGTGTTACCGCGTCTCACTCAGATACCTACCTCAAGTGCTGAGTTCGTAGAGCCAGCTTGCGTCAGACGCGCGTCACACACCTCTATCGATGTGTATTCGAACTCAATATCGACTCTATCGGTAGAAATCGGCGATCTTGGATTGACCGCTTCTGCGAACTGGCCCGTTGACTGACGGCATATCACCGTTCGTCTCGATACGTTTCGAACTCGATCAAACTCCGTCTGCTTTGCAGAACACGCACCGCTATCGATGTGTTCGCCAGATTGCTTTGCTTCTACACACCCCTCTATCGATGTGTATTCACGAAATTCGCGCCGTGACCGAACTCGAGGTTGTGAGAACACTACTCTCGCGGATTGACTGGCGCAATATACTCGTTCTTCCAGGAATCGCCTTCGCGCCACTGCCAGTAGAAGTATCGGTACGATTTATCGCCGGTTTCCTTCGTCGTTTTCACCGTGATGTACGCGCTACCCGTCGGGACATCTTCGTAATCCTCTGGATCCGTCGAGATCTCGCGCTCGTCTAGCTCCTCGAGCTCTTCTTCATCGACTTCTTCCTCGGCTCGTCGACGCTCGAGTTCTTCCTCCCGTTGTCGACGTTTCCATTCCGCCAAATCAGCCGCGTACGCCGCGACTGCTTCCAACCGTTCCGGGGATTGGTTCTCGAGTGGCTCACGCAGATACTTCGGTAACTCAGGTGCGGGCGGTTTCTCCGGACCGTCCTCGACCATAGTTACCCCACAACGGCGTGTCATATCACTCTGTGGGGTAACTTCGAGATTCGACGACGTACACTCCCCGTTATCGATGTGTAAACTACTGCGTTACCCCGTGTTCCGGCTGATTTCTCGATTTTCGACCTTCGACAAACGCGGGTGAACTCCCGAATCGCCAATAACACTCATCGGGCTATCCGAGGATATCGCTCGGCGTGAACAACGAGAGGTCGTCTCGTTCGGCAGCGGTGCTGCGGATCCTGTCGGAGAACCCCGAGACGTACTTGTTGAGAATGGGGTCCAAAAAGAGAAAAAGCTCCCACGGGACTGCTCCGAGAGGAGCGCAAGCGAGAAATGCGGAAAACCGAGATTCATGGTTGTATCGATTATATGATTTATTCCTTGAATATTCAGCGGGACAGTAGCTTCTTGTGAGCGCATAACAGGATTACCAGATATGAGCGATGATCTCGAACTCACACAAGGCCAACGAAAGATAGTAGAATTTCTCCAAGGAGGCGGTCCTCGGTCGTTTGACGCAATCAAATCTGCTGTTGGATGGGGGACTGAATCGACAGAAACAGCAATCAAAAATCTCCTTAGCAAGGAAGTTATCCGCGAAGCCAAGTCGCCACTTTCTAACTTTGCTAGCGATTCGCCATCGAGCAACTCGTGGATTCGGTCCCATTCGTTCGAGGTAAGGGACGAATTCGAGCAGGACAGATCCACGGACATGAGATCATATTGGTAACATTGGAAAGTCCGGCCTCGTTGGAGATAGGTTCCAACAGTCGTGCTGAGCGGGGGAACTAATTCATCACTCGATCTCTAGCTGGCCGCTCCCGCTATCTCCCCCACTACCGTTCTCGTCCCATTCGAGCTCAAACTCGATACTCAATCGTGTTTGGATTAATGGCCTTCCGAACGCTAATGACACAACTACTGCTGGAGGCGGAGTCAAACGTCATCGTAGAGTGTCGCAGATGTGGAACGGGCGTTTCACCGAAGACCGAGGAGTGCCCGAACTGCGAGAGTGGAGAGTTCTCTCAATACGAAGTTCTGGACTAGATGCCACATACACGACGGAAGGTTTGTAGAGAGGGGATCATTTCCGACGTACCACGCTGATACAGACTGAGGCGGAGCCGCACGGTTGTAGTAGAGATGAGTTCCGGATTCGAAATTCGGAGTGATAGGCGTCTTGCGTTTGCTCTTTATAATCTCGGGTGTCAATAACAATCACGTGACCGACGCTCCGCGTACGATCGGTCTGATAGCTGACGTGCATGTGAACCTTCCGGCTCTGGAAGCGGTCCTGACGGACATGCCTGACACCGATGCCCTCGTCCACGCTGGCGATGTGGCCGGATACGGACCGTGGCCGAACGAGTGTGTGGCCATGCTTCGGGACCGTGATACCATCAGCGTCCGCGGTAATTACGATCAGACGGTTATCGACGGGGAGGCGTACGAATCGAGTGACCGATACGCCCAGAACAATCTCACCGACGACAACATGGCGTGGCTCAGAGGGTGTCCGGACAAACAGTCACTCTTCGACGACCGAGTCGTGGTGGTTCACGGACATCCAGACGAGCGATTTCGATATACGGAGGCGGAGAAGTTCTCATCTGGGCTTCTCGGTCATGAAGACGTCCTCGTTCTCGGACACACTCACCAGCAGGCCACGGCCGAATTCGATGAGGGGATCGTCGTCAATCCAGGGAGCGTGGGTGACCCCCGAGATGGCGACGAACGGGCGGCGTACGCCATCCTCGACCTTTCGACTTGGTCGGTGGATCTGCGACGCGTCGCCTACGATATCGACCGCGTCGTGGCGGCGGTCGAGGAGAGTAGCATCTCGGCCTATCACACGAACCGATTCCGTAATGAAGGGTGAGACGAATCAACTGCTCCGAATCGCCCTTCTCCACAGTTGTCCTTCTGAGAGATTCGACGTTCTTGCTCGAGATTGCCCTCTCATTGCGAGTATTAACCAACAATCGAGGGGTACAGCGGCGTCTGTTGGTTAAGAATTTCCCCAATAGTTTCGTGCCCCGACGAACTGAGCGCTTGACCTCGAAGTCCGTTGCGCGATACTAAAAAAGGATCAACCGAGTCGGGGGTCGAGCGAGTACACGAGAATGGTATCTGCCACGACGTTCCCGGTGAGTGTGCGCTCCGCGTAGAGACGATGGACGTGTTGCGTGGTAATCCCGATCCGGCCACTAAACTCACGATCGACGTATTCTGGGCCTCTCAATGCATTCGTAATCTCCTCCCACATCCGGTCTGCGATCTGGCAGATCGCCACCGTGTCGTTCCGTTGTAGTTCGGAGTAGCCGGTACAATCCTGAGTGAGTGAGTCACGAAGGTCACGACGGAGCCAGTCAATCTGCTGATCGATGACTGTCAGTGCTCGATGGATATCCATCGGTGAGTCGCCCCCGGGTTCATAGACTTCCATGATTAGCCCATGCTCGAACGGATGTGGCCAGTTCGTCCGCCAGACATCAACCACGGATTCTCTCACTTCGGTTCGGACTGCTGACCTCGATCGGCTCCATTATCTTGCCACCAACTCGAACGCTGTCTCGTAGTCAGCGAGAGTCAAATTGCGGTGGTTGAGTCGGGCGATGGTGTATGCAACGGTCATAATCGAAACTCCTTCCCGTACGTTTCCCACCGCCTCGATCCGTTCTTGTTTGAAACGTTTGATGTTGCGCAACTCCGGCTCGGGGATCGCTGGATCGAACTTCCGGATCCAAGCGATGTACTTCTTGAGCTCGCCCGTTTGTTCGGGGGCTTTCGGCTGCCTGAAGTGATCGTACTGCCAGTCGATAGCTGCGTCACGCTCGCTATCGGTCAGTCGGTCGAATTGGAGGACAAACTCGAATCGATCGAACACGGCTTCGGAGTGAGCGGCGATGATCTCTTCCCGAGAGCGATAGTTCCCGAGGAGTATCCCACGAACCTGCGCCGGGAGTTGCATATCTCGAATTTCGATCCGACCGGCCTCGCCAAAGGCCGTCAGTGCCGCGCCGAGGGCGTTGTCGTCTAACTCGTCGGCCTCCTCGATCACGGCCAGGCCCTTGTGTGCTCGTACGAGCAATCCGTCTTCGTTACTGTTCTTGTTGTACGTGAGATCGGCTCTCGATACGCGAGCCCCGTCGATACTGAATGCGCCGAACTCCTCGACCAGGAAGTTCTTGAACGCGGATTTACCGGTTCCGGGCGGGCCGAACAGGATCGCGTTCGTTCGACCCTTGGTGTCGTGAGCATCTTCGGGCGAAGCCAACACACAGAGAATCGCTCGTTTCGCCCGGTCGCGAAACTTCACCGCCGGTGCGACGTAGTCCGCCCAGTAGTCGAGAGCGTCGTGATCGTCGAGGATGGCCTCGAAGCGCTCGATGTCAGCCTCTGTGACGGACTCCTCCTCGAGGACTTCTTGGAACTTCGGTACTCGCCGATCGAGTTCGTCGGGTACTGTCTGGTCAGGCGTCGAGATTGGACCGTTCGCCCCCTCGTCGAGTTGCTCCAGCGTCGCCGTGATCACGGGCACGAGTTCTGCAGCGACGGTGTACGTGCGGCCGCTACTGGACCCTTTCCGAGTCGAGATGCCGGTGACCTGTCCCGGTAGTTCCGCGCCGTTCGATACCCACAGTTTACCGCCGTAGTGTGTACTGCCTCTGGCGCTGGCATCAGAGAAATCGGTCAATATGCGACCGCGGAACGTCCGGTCGTTCTCGACGATCCCGCGTAGAAACGCTCGCATCCTCTCGTTGTCCCCCACGAGTTGTTGCACTTCGGTAGCGATGGCTTCCCACTGCTCGGTCGACGGTCCAGATCGTACGACGAGATCCTCGTCGTTCATCAACAGCGTGTAATGATATCCAAAGAACTTGCCGAAGCCACTGGTATCCGGTTCGGCTACCTCGAAGATTCGGTGCAGGTTGTCGCGAGTCGCGACGTATTCGGCGAGCGCCGTTCGAGCGGCTTCTTCGTCCGAACGTGCATCGTTCCCATCCGTATCGAACCACTCCACACCCAAGGTTACCCCGAGTTCGTCGTACGTCCCGCCTCTGTAGTACCGCGCGAGAATCAATTCGACTTCCTCGGCCTTTGAGAACGGCCAGTCCCCTCCAGAGAGACGCGAAGCTACGTCACTCGCCAGTGGTGCTGAGTCGTCCGAACCGATAGGCGATCCGTTCATCCCTGATCCCCTCTGTTCCGGAAGTCCTGCTTATCTTCCCCCCGCTGGTTAAGCCGTGTCTCTCCGGCAATCGACTCGTTGAGGAGGTACTCGAGGATCTGTTCTGTTCGCCGCGTGGTCGCTCCCCGGTCGGCGACTGGCGTGTCGCTGTGCTCGATCGCGACGAATCCGCGTGGGGTCAGTTGAAGCGCTGAAACACGCTCGCCGAGTAGTTCATCCGTATCCGGGCCGTCGAACTGTTCAGCTACCTCATCAGGGATGTCTTCCACTAGGAAGTGTTCCCAGTATCTCACCACAGAGCGCTGATAGCCGTTCACTGTCGAGACGGTACTGTCCCCATCAGCTAAACTCAGTATGACTTCGTGAGCCATCCCGTTCGCGTGATCACTGATCATGGTTTCCCGCAGGGTGCGGCGTCGATCATCGTCCGTAAGCGGGATCCACTCCTCGTCGCGTTCGACAGCGATGGGCCACCCCGTTTCCACGAGGAGACGAGATTCGCGCGCCTGGGTCTCCGGTAGCGCAAACGTTCGACTGGTCGTTTCGAAGAGGACCATTTCCTCTTTACCGACCGGTCCGACCGTTCGCTGGCGTGACCGGTTCAGCTGCTGTTCGTACGCTTCGGGTAACTGTGGGGTGAGATCCGAACTGACCTCGGGCCATCGCGAAGACTGCTCGGTGGGTTTCCCGTCTGCGTCGAACGCTCCGAGTGAGGCTGTCGAGAGTAACGTGCTCCCGACGGCACCGAGATACTCACGTCGGTTCATCGATCAGCCCCCCGCAAAGCATCTGCCCGCGCCCGATCGAGTAACGTTCGTGGTCTCCACGGTCCCTGTCGAGAGCCGAACACGACGGTAAGGATCGCCTCTCGATCGGTCGTATCCAGCACCCAGTGTTCGCTGCACTGTGTCGAGGTATCTGGATCGAGCCAATCGATGCCGGCTGTCGATATCGCGTCGAAGTGGATGGCTGCGTTTCGATGTACGTCCGCCGCATCGTAGTCGGCGGAAGAGGCGTCTGTCCACTCGACACCTGATCGATCGTAGAGTCGATCCATGTACTCCTCGAACAACTCCGACATCAGCTTTCGAACGACCGACGCATCACTTGGATCGTGAAGGGTCACGCATCCCGTGCTCATGACATACCGCGGATTAGCATCATCGAGGCCTTCGACGAACCCGCGTGCCGAGAACTGATGCTCCTTGAAACGATCCTCGCGAGCCATCAGTCTACGCGCGAACGGCGTCGGATCGTCGACATCGTAGGAGGTGAACGCTTCCGGTACGGCTGCGGCTGTGGCGAGAGGTTCGTTCCGGCTTGGAGTTTCTTTTCGGTCATCCAGTAGTGTCAGTGTGCCCGGCGCGACTGCCATCGACCGGAGATACTCTCGTCTTGACGCCTCCGACAGGCCCATCGACTGTTCATCATCCGCAGTGTCGGGTATATCGTCAGTCATCGGTCGGGAGACTCCTGGTTGGCTGCCGGGTCGCAGTCGAGGTCCGGTTCGACGTCAACGCTCACGATCGCTGTCTGTGGAAGCCGTTCGAAGGTGGTCCGTTCGAGTTCGCCTTGAACCATGTCTGGTGTCGCTTCGATTCCGAGACTCTCAGCGGCGGCCGCCAGTTGCCCGGGATCTGCCTCCGAGCAAAACAACAGGCGATCGAACAGTGCTAGGTTCTCGGGGGTCATTCCTTCTCGATCGAAGCGCTGGAGACAGCGTTCGACGGTTGGGAACGGACCTCGACGGATCTCAAGTTCGACGGAGACGTCCTCTCCGTAATCGAGCGTCGCATTTCGGATGGCTTCGGACAGCCGCCACTCGAGGTCGTCGCCGTTGTGGAGCATCCCGTGAACGAACAGCGCCAGCGCATCTTGCGTCGCGACGCGGATATCCGCGAGGTCACGGTCTTCTCCTTCGGTGAACACCGATTCGATATCCGAGTCACGAAGCGTCGGGTAGAGCACTCGGATATCTTCGAGCGTGGTTTCGAGTCGATCACAGGCGCGCTCTCGGAGCTCGTTTCGCTTCTTCTGTGATGTTTCGCTGTCGTGTAACCGCTCACGCTCAGTCGGTGTCAACAACCCACTCGGTGCCGTGGAGTGTTCGGTCATTTGCGGCCCCCTATCCAGGATACTCGGTACTCCGAAGGATCGAACCTCTGTATGGGTCTGCAAACTCGGTGACCGAGATGTCCGTGGATACCAGTCGTGAGCACGCTACGCCGAATATCGGAAAGCGACGCTCGGTTGGGATGATTTGGATATGAGATGTCTGAGTACATATACCAAAACTCAGTACATATGCACGAAAAATAAATCCATCGATCCAAAAGTTCATTACCATCGGTGCATTATGACGGCTATGCCGCGACCATCGATTGACGAGAGCCTCGCCGAGGAGATCAGACGGATCCATCGGGAAACACAACAAGAAGCTGCTGGGAGTTTTCAGGAGGCCTTGGACACGGTCGTTCAGTTGGCTTTACAACAGACAGAGTTGGAGGAGCGAACCTCTGAGGACTCTACGGGGTGGTACCCAGGGAAATACGCTGGGAGGGTCGTCAGTAAACTCGTTGACGGTGCTGGTGATGACCAATCTACGTCGTCGGTGTCTGGCGCTTCTGGAGGCGAGGCAGATCCGAGTTTGCTTCCCACCCGTTCGCCTGAAGAGATGGCGATCTTCAAAACGCGACTAGAGGATGGTCACACAGTCACGTTCCCGGAAGCGGAAGCAGTCGCCCTCGGGATTGAGGAAGGAGACATCCTCCAAGTCTACGCGTACGGGCTTGATGTCCGAATGGACGAGGATAAATAACGAAACTGTACCGATGATCGATTCCATACGAGTATCCCGCGGTCACGACTACGACTGACATGCACCACGACGAATTCAGTACGGCGCTTCGAACCCTTATCGACGACTCGCTCGCCAACGGTTGCCCTCCGGCAGTTCTCGTTCAGGAACTGCGTTCGGTGGCACAACAACTTGAACAGGAGCAGCGTCGCGGACAGGAGAGCGAGCAGTATCCGTGGCCGATGATCGCTCCCGGACGTGGGGCCAGTCCTGGGTGGACCGCAGGCCCGGCAAAGCGAGTGACGATTGACGATCACTCCCAGTATCATCCGCCACCGGAGTGTGTCTCAGATCTATCGGACATTGGGAGCGACGACATCGTCGTCACACCAGCGTTCGCACCGTGGATGTGGGACGAGATGGTACATCCAACAGGACTGCTCATCTACGACGAAGCGCAGTTGACTGGAGTCGGAGCGGTTGGCGCTCGTGAATACGGGATACCCACAGTGATCGGTTGTCCCGAAGTGTCGTCACGGATCGCGACAGGCGATGCACTCGCGCTTAATGGCACGACTGGCGAAGTCTTTCGGCTGATGCTTCAGCAACAACGCGAGGAGATGCCGCAGTATGACTGACGATTCGAACGGATCCGAGACTGACGAGGAGCTACCCAAACCGTTCGAGGACTACCTCCTCGACTGGACCGACGTTGATGGCCTTCCCATACCACTGGGTGCCTACGTGAGAGCGAAGGGGGGAGAGAAAGACGGAGACAGAAACAGCTGTATCGACCCTAAGCTGTTCGTGCTTGATGGTGACTGGATAGTCCATGCCGAGACGGGCGCGAATTTCCCAGTCGCGATGGTCACGGCGGACTCGCAATCCGGTGCCGCTGTTTCACTTTCTACGGTCGGAGATCATTGGGCACGGAATGCGGCCCTCGGTTACGATCCCGCTTTCGGGACGTTCGCTGTCGTCGGCTCTACCCGAGACGCGGTGAACCATCAGTTCGGTGGAATCGAGTTCTACAGTCCGAAGACACTCAACGAGTTCGAAGAAGTGGTCGATACTGCCGACCATCCGGTTGGGATTCTCATTCCCAGTACCGACACGACTGCGCGCCGTCCCAATATCTACGTCTGTGATACTGTCGACGGACATCAACCATGGTCGGTTCTGCATCGATGTGCTCTCGACGGCTTCTCAGCGCTTCGCGAACGATACAAATTGGTCGCTGACGAACTGGGCGAGTCGTTCAATCCGACACCACCTTCGGAGCGAACGGACGGGAGTCGTGATCGCGGCGGGAACCCCGAGAGAGCAAAGGACTTACACCAGATATATTGCGATAAATTCAGTTAGATTCAGCCCCGATTACCTTCCAGGCGCATTATCCCAATCACCCAACTGTTCTCCGATCCCAAAACCCCGGTTCGTTGATAAGTAGTAAACAGTACAGTAAGGTCGTGGCTGCGCGCGCAGCGACCAGCGGGAGCGAGCACGGAGCGGAGGGTGGGGCGGTGGGGTCTGGGTCGGTCTGGCGTTCAGTAAAAAAAGAGACTGTATTGGGCTATTCGTCCCACCACCGCCCACGATCCGGGCGCACAGGAGACCCTCCAAGAGATCTACGACTGGGTTGAGAAGACCGCTGAGATCGAGCGCTACGAGTCAGCCCCGCGTCCCGAACGGTGAGTGATTCAGCGATATAGCGTTGATGATGTCTCTTGGGTCATAAATTCGGTAACGTATTTGTTAGTCGCCACTTATTCTTCACCCATCTCGGATGGCTGTCTTGGACGACCTCTCTGGATTCGAGTTCGAGGATTTGATGGAGGACGTGTTCCGCAACCTCGGCTACGAGAACGTCCGCCAGGCTGAACGAACGGCTGACGAGGGTCGAGACGTACTGATGGAGGAGGTCGTCGACGGCACCCGTCGGGCGGTTGTCGTTGAGTGTAAGCACACGGGAACCGTCGGGCGACCGGTCGTCCAGAAGCTCCACTCGGCCATCGCTACGTTCGATTTCGACGGTCCCAAACGCGGGATGGTCGTCACGACCGGCCGGTTCACGGGGCCTGCCGAGGAGTACGCTGCACGCCTCCAGCAGAACGACGATCCTTATCCCATCGAACTGATCGACGGCGCAGATCTCCGGGAAATAGCCGACGAGATTGGCCTCGATCTCTACAACGGCCGGATCGAGATTCTCTGTGACGAAACACTCCGACCGTACGATCCGGCAGCCACTGTCGACGCGCCCGTTCAGGAGGCGTTCCGCGACATCGAAAACATCGAGGCCGCCGGTCTTCCGGCGCCACACTCGCAGGTGACGTTTCGGCCGGTGGTCGCGATCACCGCCGATACGAACGCTGTCTTCGAGACGTCGGTGGGCGTCATCCACCGGATCAACGACCGCACACAATTCGTCGTCCACGCTGAACGCGGACATCCACGGGTGGCCGACGACGACATCGCGACGCTGGTGACCGAGAGCTTCCACACGACGGTTGACCTCGACGCCGATCGATTCGAAGACGTGTTCGACGAGATTTCGGAGCGTCGGTTCGGCCAGACACAGACCGAGTACAAGGAGTGGGCTGTCGACCGCCTTCGGGACTACCACACGACGACGGTAACCTACACTGGCGACAACAACGTCACGTACAACAAGACCTGTGAGCCGAATCTCTCGGACATCTCTGTGCAATCGATTGAACCGGTGTATCTTCCTGAGGTTCGCCATACGACCGAGATACAGGAGTACACCTACCCCTACGAATACTACGCGGCGGGACCCTCGCGAGTGACGACCGAGGATGGAATTCATCGCTGCGTCCACTGCGAGACGAGCGGCGTCGACGAGACGTACACCTACTGTCCGAACTGCGGGGCGATTGCCTGTGGCAGCCACATCAAGACCGAACGGCTGGAAGGGGAGCCGGTCTGTACGGGCTGTGCGGTCACGGAGCGATTCGCGTTGAAGACGAAGTACTTCTACGACGAGGAGAATCTCGAGGCGTTCCGCGAGGAGTACGCCGCGATGCCGATTCACGAGAAGGCGATGGAGAACAAGCTCCTCGCTGGAGGCGGCTTGATCACGATGGTGCTGGTTATTCTAGCTTTACTCGTGCTGGGCGGTATCGTCTGAGCCGGCGTGTTCTCATCAGACACATTCCGGTAGCTGAATCCTTCAGTTTGCATATCCGCGATGAGTGGTGGGTGTTAACGAAGTGAGGGACACTCGTGTTAGTGGAAGAGGAATTTCGCTGTCGCGAGAGCGTCGGTGGCTCGTCGAAGATCAGTGGTCACCTCCTGTTAACCAACAAAGCGTCTGACCGCCCCAGACCGTCTGAAGAGTACGAATAGCAAACTATTCCGGAGTAGAAGGGACCGCTATACGCCGTCAGGTCGGGGTGCATTCTCGTACTTGATCATCTTCTTGGGCTTCTCGGAGATGGTCTCGTAGATCCGCTGGAGCGTCTCCTCGGCCGCAAGCAACTTGTGGTCCTTGAGGAACTCGCGACCCTCCTCGGTGAGCCCATAGAACTTCCAGGGATAGCCCTGCCGGCGCTGATCATCGTCCAGGGCGACTTCCTTGACGATGCCGACGTCAATGAGCTTCTGGATGTGCTTGTAGACGGTCGCATCGCTCACACTGGGGTTGAGCTCCACGAGTTCGTACATCGACGGGAGTTGTTGGGGATGGGCGAGAATATCGTTGAGAAGTGAAAACCGGGTCTGCTGTGTAATGAAGTGGACGAGTTCGCGTGGTGTCGTGTCGTCATCGTCGTCCAAACTGGCGCCCATACCTATCTGTTAGACTGAACGTAGCAAAGTAATTTACTCTAGAGTAAACTACACAGACCACTCACTCCATTTGATGGGTTGCTCGATTCGCGTACTATCCATCGGCGACGACAGCCACTCGTGGAATGGTCACGCATCGAGGCGTTGGAGCAATTGCGTGACGTAGGGACTATTCTCCCAACTACGATGCGGGCTGATCGTCGTAATCAGTGTGCTCGCTTCTTCCGTGGTCAGATGCCCATTCCGGGCGTAGTCCACGATCAGCCGCGGTGTCGGGACGATCCGTGGCCCCTGTAGTACGGTGTGGATGAGGGGGAAGTTCGTCCCGCCGAACTCGTCGGTGAGAAACCCGTCCACGTCGAGCGCATTCGCGAGGACGATGCCATCGGTTTCGCCGTCGTCGAGGCCGAAGGTCGGCCGTGAGTCTGGCGTATCGTCGCGCTCGTATGGATCCTCGACCGTGTAGTGGCTGCGGGCTGCGAGGACGTTGTTCGCGGCTGCGCCGTGGATATCCTGATACTGTGTGATGTCGCGGAGTTCGGTCACGACTTCCGGTGGGACGAACACTTCACACGAGGTGAGGAGATACTGGAATGGGTCTGAGGTGCCGGTATCGACGGCTGCGTCGGCCCGAGGCACGACGAGACTGACGAGTGCGCTGGTGTCGGCGACGACCGTTCGCAGTCGCTGGCCGCTCATCGATCGTCGTCAGCGGTGTCGATTGCCGTCGCGTCGCCATCGTAGATGTCAACGTCGTCGGGGGCAGCGAGATCGAGTGGCTCGTCCTCGAGGTCCGCTTTGAGAAGCCGGAGCCGCTGGGCGGTCTCAGCGCCGACCAACTGCTTGACCGTCTCGAACTCAAGCTGGTCGTCGTAGTACTTGGTCGCGACGAGTTCTTGGAACGTCTCACTATCGGCGGTATCTTCGATGTACTCGCGAATTGCCTCGACAAGCAAATCCGTCCGATCCTTGTCGAAGAGCTCCGCGATCGCGTCCAGCCGGTCGACGAGATACTCCGGCGACTGGAAGTGCACTCGTCGCGGATCGTCACTCGCACTCATTCTATGTGCAAGTTCTGCACATAGTTGCATAACGGTTTCGGCGACTGCACAGAGCTTGCACATCAGAGCACTTGGAACAGGACTCACTCACGCCAGTCTCAGCCGTCGTTCTGTGCGTTCAGTTCGTCGAGAAACCAGGTGGCTGCCGTCCCGATCCGAATGCCGTCGACAGTACTTAATTCGAGGCCATTCGTGGCGGTCCGGAACGGTTCGTTGTCGACGAGGATGCGGTGGATGACTGTGCGAATGGGCTCGATCCTGTCGGTATCGATGATGGTTGCCACGCCGTATGGAAATATGCGTCCTCGTGTTCGTCTCGCAGGGTTTGCGCCCGTTGCATCACGAGATCGACCACTTCATCAACCGATGCGTGGTCGGGATTCTCGGTTTGCTCACGAACGCTATAGATTACACTCGCGCCTGTGAGTCTTTAGAGTCGCCAAAGGAACCAACACACCCGATTCCAAGTGTGGTATATGGACCTACCGATCGGACCTAGGGCGACTCACTTACTGGAAACGTGGGGGGTCGTCGCAGAGGCAAATCCAACTGGCCCAGCATACGATCTCACACACCCAACGCGTTCAGCTCAGTACCGAGAGCGCCTAGAGATGTTCGTCGAAGAACCTTCAGAATCGAATTTCGAAGCGCTCTGGAACGAACAGGTACTCGCATCCGCGAGTGAGTGGTTTCCGAGTACCGCCCGCAGTCTCTGGTCCGGTACGCTCGAAGACCTGGCCGTATTTTTCGACGAGATTCGAACAAGCGGGCAGTACGACGACTCATGGGCACAGCGAGTTAGCTGGGGACAGGTCATCCCCGAACTCTACTCGAGGGGACGCGACGGCCCCATCGTGAGCCAACAGGCACGGAACGGTCTCCGTAAATTCGGCATCGACCCTGCCAGCGATTTCGACGAGGTTGTCGACCAACTCACGTCGTTCGAAGAGTTCTATCGCGATATCTCCGGTCACGTGACAGCATCGACCACCAAACCGATTCCCATCTACGAAGAGATCGACCAGTTATTTGCTCTCGTTACGACGGCCACACAAGAGGATATCAGCGCCGAGGCATCCGGTCCACGAGATGAACTTTACTCCGCTCTCCGTGGCTATCCCGCTTCGTCGGCAACGGATCGTGGCCCGATCGAGATCGACTTCGAGGCAGCGACCCCAGCTATCGACGGCCATATCGCGGCGCGTCGAAATGATGCCTACGCTGACTTGGAAACCGATCACTGGGCTGGCGGACACTACGAAACGTGGAAGTGGGACTTCGCTGCGTATATCGCGAACGATGTCGCGAATGCGTACCAACTCACGGATCTGTCGGCCGACGAGATTGAACCCTTCTTCGATGCCTTCTGGACCAATTCGGACGAGTACACTGACACGGACATGCTCTCGACTCCCGTGCCGCAGTATCTGCTTGGACGGTGGGGTGTCGTCCAACTTGGCGATTTCCGGGAGACGTGTGAAGAGGATCCGGAGCGAGCTGCGGCCGTTCTCTCGATGCTCTTTTCGGAGGACGAACATCTGGTCGACCGACTGGAGCAGTTCTACGAGTTCGCGGCGAGTGACAACGTTTCCGACGGGAACTTGCTCCGCATCGCGTCGACGCTACTGATGGGTGTCTATCCCGACGACTACGTGAACTTCCAGTACCAGCGATTCGAGACGTTCTTCAGTAACTGCAGTAACGCCGAGTCCCTGGAGACCGGATTCGACGCTCGCCAGTACTATCGGATCGTCCTCGCCTGCCGTGACCTTCGGGATGCGATGCAATCGGAACTCCCCGATGCGTCGATGCTCGATGTCCACACCCTAATTCGACTCTATCAGGACTTTCGTGACGACTCCGAATGATGGGGAAGGCGGTTTGCGTTCGCTCCTCCAAATACGGATTCAGCGAAAATCTGCGACCCCGAAGAAATCGAATCAAATCCGTATCTAGGGGAGTCGAGTTGAGTGACTTCCCTCCTGAAGCGGGTCAATTTGTCGATGGTGAGCTGTTGATGCCTGTGACTGAGCGTTCATTCTGTGGTGAGCAAATCGAAGCACGACCCTGGAATGAATTCGAAGTTAATCTGGGGTGTGATCACTACTTCGAGATCGAATCCTCCATCACATTTAGTAGATATCCTGACAGTCGCTACTTCATGGAATGGGCGACGACCATCAATCTGGGGGGATTTGGGAATGCAGCCGAGATGGAATGGGAAACCGTCAAGAGTTGGGATTCGTTCACGGAGTTCTTTGAGGGGGCAGTCCACATAGATGCGGTCACCTACTGCGAATCTCCCGAATTGCTTCTTGATCTGTTCGAACAGCATGACGGAAAACTGGAGTCGATGGATGTCCTCGTCGGGAATCGCGAGGAGTATCAGTCGTCCGTCGACGACGTAACTGTCGCGCGGCAGTTGCAACGATACTACCGCGAGGACAAACTGATTGTCCGCCTCAAAAACAGGAAAGTCGTCCACTCCAAACTCTATCGGATCGTCAAGGACGGCGACGAGGTGACACTCATCTCGGGGAGTGCAAACCTCTCGTACAACAGTTGGAAGAACCAGACGAACAGCGTCGTCGTGTTTCGGACAGAAGTCGACTCACAGTTGGACCAACAGTTCAAGACGTGGATCGACGACCACCGTGAACAGTACGCCGATACGGTGTTCATGGAGGATCTAGTGGCGGAACTGGAGGCACTTGACGATCAAGAGGAGAAGGATCGACGAATCGAACTGTGGATCGATAACCGGGACACACAGTTGACAGAACGAGGTGAGATTCACTCGAACGTCGGCCAGGAGTTGGAGGAACTCGGGCAGGAAGTCGATCGAGTCGTCGGCGTCACGGACGACCCGGAAGCGGCCGATGAGGTCGTTACGATTCAACACGAGGAGGTAGGGGTGGAAATCGACGACGAATCGAACGGCTCTATGGAGGCTGATGATAATGAGCAGTCGTCGACAGGCGTTACCGGCGCCAAGACACCGGAGTATACGATCACGCTGCCCACTCAGGGATTCGAGACCGATGGGTATCTCGACCGAGTAAAAACTGATCTGAAGCGTCGTGGTGCGGACGTTGGGTCCGACGCCATCACCACCTCCGTGGAAGGGTACACCAACTACCTCCAGACACGCTACGACGTGCCGAAGATGTGGGTGGACGAAGAGAACTGTCGCGTCCACCTCCAACACGGCGAACACCACCGAATCCTGACGGCGGATCACGAGCCCTCACCCGAAGTGCTCAATGCCGCACTCCAGAATATCCAAGATTATATCGAGACCATTGATCGGTGGGGGGAGACGAATAATGCCCGAGCTGTCAAGGCCCACATGTACGAGGGGATCCTCTACGGACTGTGGGCGCCGTTTGTGAACCTCTACGCGCGCCAGTTCTACGGTAACGTCACGCTCGATAACGCCCTCCAATATCTCTACATCTTCGGCGAATCTGATGCTGGCAAGGACAAGTTCTCGGAGTTCGTGTTGCGATTGATCTCCGACGATCTGGTACGAGGCGGGGCAGACGCCGACGATGTGGGCAAAAATCAGATTCGGGCGCTTCGTGACCTAGATACGGTCTTCCCGTACGTTGTTTCGGACATCGCCAAACAGAAAATCGAGCGGGTCGACACGCTACGGAACTTCTGGCAGGATTCGTGGCACCCATCAAACGACATCTCCTATCCGACGCTCATCTTCACCAGCAACGACTCCCGGCCGAACGACTGGTTCCGCAACCGGGCGAAGATGCTCCACTTCGATGTTGCCTTTCCCTCGAATCCTGAGGACGAAGGCTTCTACGAAGCACAGGAAGACCTGAACGAGATTCTCGATGCAACCAATCCGATCTTCGCGTACGTATCTCGGCGTATTTTGGAAGACGAGATGTATCTCGATGCTGGCGGGACGGTCGACGACGTGCGACGGATCTTCCTTGATTTCTACGACCGACTGGATCGGGAACGGCCGAAGTACTTCCCCGAGCGGCCCGCGAATCGCCGCTACAATATTGGAAAGCGCAAGTGGCGACAGGCATTCCACCGGGACGATGTGACCTTCGAACGCCGAGAGAACCATCTCATCGCTGATTTCGATTTGGAACCGCACGAACTGTACAGCTATCGAAAGACGCTTCCCACGAAGATGCGCCCCGAAAAGAGCGGTCGCAACATCATCGTTAAGAATCCCGATGACTTTGAGGAGTGGTTGGAGATGGACGATCTGCGTGCGGACGATGAGGAAGCAAGCGGAGGACTCCTGCAGCGACTATTCCGGTAGTGCAGAGGAGTACGCTGAAATTTGGTCGACATAGAGGAGAGTGGTTTCGAACCCCGTCAACAGTCAACGGAGTAACTCACCCCGAAGATTATATTGAGTACCCTCGAAAATCTGGTATGAACATTTCCGCCCTTACTCACTCATTTCAATTCGTGGATTCTATCTCAGTGGATCGGAACGAGGCGGGGTCAGTCGATATCAAGATGCCACAACGGCGCTACGAGAAGGCAGATGAGTATCACGTCCATCGCTACGGTTGGGGGCCGTTCTGTGGATTCTCTGTAGATACAACAGATTACGTCGGGGTCGAAGGTGTCTACCTATTCACTGCGGGATACGAAATCAAGTACGTCGGGGAAACGGTTGATATCCACAATCGGATTGGATCAGGATACGGGAATATCTCTCCCAGAAATTGTTTCGAGGGAGGGCAACAGACAAACTGTCGGATCAACCACCTTATCTTGGAGACGGTCCGTAACGGGGACCAAGTCGCTCTTTGGGTTGAAGAGACGGAGAATCGAAAGCTTCGTGAAACGGAATTGATTGAGCAGTGTGATCCCCCGTGGAACAAGACTTCAGCGACGTCTCCAAGTGTGACTATCCAGCAACCAGGTTCCCAAAGTCCGGAATCTCAATCGACAAACCAAAGCGATAGTTCGTCGTCAGTCGTCGCTACCGAACAAACGAGGAACGGAAAGTACGCACCACTGTATGACTATTTAGAAACTATCGAATCCGATCGCTTCCATCTCTCTATGGACGAAATCGAGGACATAATCGAAGCCCCACTTCCGGCATCGGCAAAAAAATACCCACAGTATTGGCGTTCGAGCAGTCAGGCCCACGCGAAAGTATGGGCCGAACTTGGTTGGGAAGCGAACCCCGATTTTGACGATATGTCCGTCACTTTCGAACGGGTGGAAGAGTAGTCGGAAATTCTGGGGGAAGGAGAGTGCGATCTATACAGTGACAAAGAATGGATCCGCATTCGCTTAGATGGAATTAGATTTCCTCCGAGCTACCGGAGTCCGGCCGTCGGGTCATCGTCAAACGGATCTTCGGGAACTGGGTCGAACTCACTCGAATCGTTCAGATCTCTATCGGTGATCGGCTCGATTTCGGTATCTGTCCTCTCCGTGGCAACCCCTGCAGAGGGGAAGTCCTCGATGGAGATTTTCCGTGCGTCCCGCCGTGCAGCTTGGCGCTTCGCATCCGTGACTAATTCCTCGATGTCGGCGCCGCTGCAGCCGGCAGTGTGTTTCGCCAGCGTCGCCAGTTGGTCGCCGGTGAGTTCGTGCGGCACGTCCTCAAGCTTCGCTTGGAGAATCGCGTGTCGGCTCTCTTCCTCGGGCAGTCCAATCTCGATATGCGACGCGAGCCGTCCCGGCCGGAGGATCGCGGGGTCGATATCCTCTGGCCGATTGGTTGCGCCGACGACAATGGCCGTTCGATCCCCAGCGGTGAGATGAACGAGCAATTCGCTGGTGATTTTTCGATCCTCAGCGTGGGCGCCGCCGGCACCGACATCCCGTCCGCCGAAGAGGTGTTCGGCCTCGTCGAGGAAGATAACGCAAGGGCCGACAGCGGCAGCCTCCTCGAATAAGTGGCGCACTCGCTGTGGCCCTTCGTTGATCCACTTGCTGGTCACATCCGCCGGCCCCAACTCGACGAATGGGACGTTGAGTTCGCCGGCGAGCGCTCGGGCGAACAGCGTCTTGCCTGTCCCTGGTGGACCATGGAACAGGATTCCTCGTACGGGCTCGATCCCGAAGCGATCATAACGGTCGTCTCCGCGTGCCCTCGCCCGCGTTGGCTGGAGGACCTCCTCGGCGAGTCGCTCTTTGACATCGTAGTAGCCGCCGATGTCGTCGAAGCCGACGTCCGAACGAGTCCAGTTGTACTCGTAGTCTGGAGTATCCAGGGCTTTTGCCGCGACCCGTGAAGCTTCTGGGTTGGTCGCGTCAGCGATCTTTTCAGAGGAATCTGAGTTGGTCACCCGGGTCTCTGAACTGTCGGGTTCAGTTCGTCCATCGTCCATAATCTCGCGAAATTTCTCGTAATCGACGGACGGCTGGTGGTACTCTCCAGTGGCGTAGTAATAGCCGTTCTCTCCTCGTGGGTCGTAGAACGTCAGAGCAACGAACGAAGCAGCGATTCCCAGTCCGAGTGCCGCCTGGATTTGTGGACTATTCGGACTGACGTTACTCAGGAAACTCAACTGCGAGACAGAGACGAAGGAGGATGCCAGCGTCAGACCCTCCGTGAGGAGTAAGAGCACCACGAACAATTCGTACACCTGTGCGAACGGGTACAGTCCGATGTCCGCTATCGTTCTCAGACCCGGAACACCGAGACCTCCTGCGATGAAAACGAATAGAAGAGCGAACCCCAGTCCGACAGCGGCAGTTGGCGGCAGATTAAGCAATGGTGCGATCAACCACATATGGACGTACGCCAGCGCAGTCAACGCAAGCATGAAGAACAACCGGTAGAGATCCCGCTTCCGGTGTTCCCGTTCCATAATTCGATAGGTCGCATACTCCACTATCGCGAAGAATCCGAGGAAAGCGGCGACGGAGAGCGCAGTACCGAGAAAACTCATCGAATCATCCGAAGGATATCCTCTGAAGGTTCGCGAGGGGGCGAGCGTGGCGGTTGGCACCGGCGAGCCGTGCTGGGGGTGTGGTCATGCGAGCCGCGCGATGGTACAGCCATCGAGAACGGAGCGGACAGAGGCGCTCGCGATGGTCTATGTTTGTTTCATGGTGGGGATCGAATATAACTTCTCGCCAATCTTCCCTGAACTGGCTTGAGCACTCAGTCAGTACTGAGGCGTCGCGTATTGACTCATATCGTCTCGGAAGGCCCCTCTCCGGTGTCATCGTCCCACGGGGAGTCCGTAGCCTGCCCGGGGCCATCACGCTGCGTTGACCAGTCGATGTCGGCATCTTCTGCAGAGCCATCCGACTGAGGATTGTTTCCGGGACCAATGAGGTGTTTTCCGCCGCGCTTGCCGATTTGGTGGGCTGCGTAAGGGCTCCGTGTCATCGCTCCTGCGAAGACAATCCCACTGGCCTTTCCCGCCTGAACACCGGCTTTCCCGATCCGCTTGCCAGCTCGGCCGGTTGAGACAGTAACTTGACCCGGCGCTTTCGCGGCGACTTGGGCGGTCCTGATCCTTTTCACACTCCGGGCCGATCTCGAAGCGTTCTCTCTGAGCGATTGTGCCTCCTCGCTGAATTGCTGGGCCCTGTTGTTGATGTTCATCGTCGTCTCCTCACCCGCCGAGGTTTCGTAGGTTACCGTCCCGTCGGCATCCGGGACTACTGTCGAGATCCCCTCCGCAGGTTGATCACAGTCGGTCAGGATGCCGCGGTCGGCTGCCTCGGCGACATCGAACTCGCCGCTCTGATACGCCTCGGTCAAGAAGTCGCGGTTCGAATCCGCCTCGGCAGCGGCATCCATCTGCTGAGAAATTGTTCTCCGATGTGTGTCGATACTCTCAGAACCGACTATCCTTCGAGCACTGGCTAGACTAGTTTCCTTTGCTCTAGAGCCCAGACTTTTGACTGCTCCTCCGGTTCTACTCGCTGTCGCTTGGGCTGCCTGTACCCTGGGAATTTCTGTCGTCTTCCGCCACGCGTAGTCTTTAGTTTTGGAGAGTGCCCCGGGTGCCGTATCCACGCTGTCCTCAGCAGGCGGCTCACGCGTACTGAGCGCGTCCGAGATACTGTTTCGCATCGTCCCGCCGACGCTCGAGTTGGCAGTTCCTGCTGAAGGGTCGGTCGCCGTCCCACCTGACGACCCACTCCCAACAGAGCTGCCACTTCCGGCACTCGACCCACCGGCCCCGCTTGCTCCATCAGCCGAGGACTTCGAGGCACTGCTCACGGCACCGGAGCCTGCACCGGCGCCGACAGCAACCGCCCCAACCCCAGTGGCGGCGATTGCGGCAGCTACGGTCGTCGTGAACGCGGCGTCGACGCCGAGGGGCTGGCCGGCCCAGCCGATGGTCTTCCAGATCGTGACGAACAGAATGATCGGGAAGATCAGCGCCAGCGCCGAGGCCGTGTAGAACGAGGCAATATCACCCGAACTGGCGACGCCCCCAGTTGCAATCACATCGAACACTCGCATCACGAGCGCGATGATCGGGCCCACTAACAGGGCGTACACGCCCATCCGAAGCCACGTCGAGGCGAACCTGCTGATCGCCTTCATCGGTCCCCAGTTCGCATACCAGAGGACGGCGAAAAACGGCGCGCCTACCGCGACTGTGATTACGATGAACTGCCGGAGGACGAGTAACACCGAGGAGAGAATGGTTGCAAAGAGCATCAACGGGACAGCCACCGCGAGCGCGACGAGTTGAATTCCCGTGCCGAGGGTTGCCCCCCAACTCCCGCCGAGATCGGCGTCGAAGGTGAGTTCGAACGCCGCTGGGGCGAGGGCATTCGTCACGCCATTCGACGCCTCGATCAGGAACCCAAACAGCGGCTTCGAGATGGCAATGAAGACGATGACGGCAACGATCCGGGCGACCATGTTCCACAGCGTCGCCTCCTGATCCTCACTAAACGGCATCACGATGAGCCCCGCCGCAATAAGGATCGGGAGCAGGGCTATGGAGAGTTCGAACACACTGTCCCACGCGTCGACAAACTGGGCGTCGGTCAGGATAGTCGGGTTGATCGTGAGCAGTGGCTTCAGCCCGAAATTGAACATCACGTTGATCGCCCCAACCAGGAGCGAGCGGAGGAACTCGATGATCGCTCGGACAATCGCATCCGGAAGCCAACCAAGGTCCAAGAGGTCAGCCACGGCACTCACCTTCCAGTATCGGTGACAGCGACGTCGACCAGACACACGGTCGGGGGAATCGGCTCTCGGTGAGTGGTGGCCGCATTACTGATCCTCCCCGCGGTCAGATCGGTGGTCATCAGCAACTGCTCCGTTGCTCGCCCCGGTGGCATCACTCTCCACTCCCCGGACATCGGCGCTGATGCCGTCCTCGTGGGATTCCTGCATCGCCATTTCGAGATCCATGTCCCGGTTCATCACGTGGGGGAGGTCGGCCAGTTCGAGTTCCGTCAGGAGAACGTCATCCTCTGGGTTGTTGCCGGAAACGACACCGTCGATCTCCGCCAACCACTCCCGTGGATCAAGCGTATCGTCGAGGACGTGATGCTCGAACGGGCCGCTTCGCACCTCTAGCCGGCGGCGGCCGTGGACGCTGGTCGCGAGCAGGCACTCCGAGTAGTTCGAGTCCTGCCCGCGGGCGGCTGACTGGATGAACCGGATCTCGTCACTCGACAGCCCGTAGTACTGCTGGGTCTGTTCGGAAACCGATTCGGCGTAGAACAGGCACTTCACGTCACAGTTCTCGTAGACCTCGCGGCGTTCGTTCGTCCGGACGAATTCGTGAGAGGTCTGACTCATCAGCGTCAGGCCGGCCTCGTAGTGCCGAGCATGACGGATGTACAGGTTGATGAGATCCCGCGCTGCCGGTCGACCCAGCAGGTAGTGGGCTTCGTCGAACGTAACGTCCACCTTGTAAGGTGAGCGCTTGGCTTCGAGATAAGCCCACGAGAGCATGGCGTGGAGGATGAGTGGCATCTCGCCGGTGTCGGCGAACGAGCTCATATCCATCACGACTAGTCGCGAGGAGAGGTCGAGATTCGTCTGGCCGTTCAGATTGTGATTGATGCCGCCGGGTTTGAACGACTCGAACTTCGGCTGGAGATTCCGTGCCAGCTCCTGGTGGTGATTGGTCGGCGTGACGATCGTATCCGAGATCGAGATCCCGCTACCGTCCGAGGACTCGCCTGTCGGCTGCTCACCGTCCTCCCCGACTTCGGTCACTCCGTAGGACTGGAACAGATCGAGTTCGGCCTCGTCGATCACGTCCGCCTCGCGTGCCGCCTCAAGCCCGCCGGCAGCGATCACGGTGACACCGCGAATCAGATCATCGAGCGTGGGTGACTCCCGAGCGTAGGTCTCGTACTCGCCGAGGATGATGCCCTTCGAGATGTAGGCGTAGTGGGCGGCCTGGATGAGCACGCCCTCCTCGCCGGCCGACATCCCATCGCGCTGATCGAAGTGGGTGTGCAGCATCTCGATCACCGATCGGATGGTGAGTGCGTAGGTGTCGTCGCCCGTCTCCTGCTCGGCCGTCGCCGGCGGTGAGATGTCCATCGGATTGACGGTGTAATTCCCACCAAAGCGGATCACTTCGCCGCCGAGAGACTGTGCGAACCGCGGGTAGTCGTCGCCGGCGGGATCGAACAGGATACACTGGACGTTCGCATCCGCGAGCAGGCGCCGGTAGATCTCCAGCTTGCGGAAGTAGCTCTTGCCTGACCCTGTCTTCCCCGAAATCGCCATCGAGTGCCCGGAGAGTGCATACCGGTTCAGGATGACGGGGCGCTTGGTGTCGTCGAAGCCCAAGAGCACGCCGTTCGGGTCGTAGATCGAGGGCTCGACGAGATTGAAGAACGTCCCGAGTGCTTCGAGTTGGATCGGGTGGGTGTTGTCGACGGGATCGGTCACCACCGGGGTGATAGCGTCCATCGCGTCGAGTTGCTGGTGTTTCACCGGACTCAGTTCGACATCCTGCTCGGCGAGGATCGCTTCCACCCGGTCGAGCATCCCGTCCAGGTCGTCTCGGGAGTCGGCGACCAGTTCGAGGTAGATCGCCACGTCGTACAGCTTGGTCGTGCCGCGGATAGTCCGCTGGAGTAGGCGTTCGAGGTCCTCGCGGTCGAGTTGGTCTTGATAGGTATCGGTCCGGCCGCGTTTTTGCTTCAGCGCAAGCGAGGTGACCGCCTGCGTGTAGCGCTTCTGGAGCTGCCGGCGAACGTCCTTCGGTTCCCGTGGCCGGACGTGAAACGTCAGTCGGAGGTCGACATCGGCGAGCGTGAGTGGCACGAGCCATCCGAGACCCACTTTCCGGGGGAGCGAGGTGACGGTCAGGATCTGTGAGACGGTGCCGTCGCGGATCTGGAATTGCGGGTGATCCTCGACGAGCCGAGGAGCGACGATTCGCTTGTCGAGTTCGCCCCGCTCTTCGAGGGTCTCCATCGCGTTCGCGAGCCCAACCTCGTCAGCCTGTAACTGGTAGGCGGCCCACTCGATGTTCTCGGTGGTGGTCTCGCGGTCGAGGAGGTGCAGGTAGTCGATGGCGTGCTGCGTCTCCTCGCCGGACAGGTCGTCGATTGGGACGGCTTCGACGCCGTCATCGGGCCCGTCGAGACCGAGCGCGTGTTTGAGTCGCTGGATCATGGCTGAAGGGGGGTGCTTGGCGTAGCGAGGGGTGGTCGAGCGTGGTGTTGTCCCCGAGGACGGGTCTCAGCCATCGCTTGCCTCCGTGCGAGCCCCGGTATCCTCGGACACGGGTGGCGCCTCTTGCGCTGGAGCATCGTCGACGTGGTCGAGGGCAACTCGGCGTGATCGAACGGCGAAGCCAACCGCCACGACGAGGACGAAGAGGCCGGCGGCGTACACCGGCACCACCACCGCCGTCTGACCGGTTGGGGTGCTGGTCCACTGAGCCGGGTAGGCCGCCTCGAATAGCGCGATTGCCGCGGCCGCCACACCGACTCCGAGGACGGAGAGGCTCTTCGCAACCTGCCGTGAGGGGAGTAGCACGACCAGACTCAGCAGGAAGGTCGGGAGGCTCCCGGCGGCGAGACCGAAGGAAACCTCCCGTACCAGGAGGGGTGGGGCGTCGACGGGAAGCTGCTGGGCACTCCCGAGGAACGCACCGAGCGCGACGATCGCGAGGACGAGGCTGGCGACGAACGTGCCCGTGCCGAGGTAGACCGACGCCGGCGAGTGGTAGGTCTCGCCGCGCCCGATCGGTCCGACGCTCCGGACGTACCACTGGAGAAGGCGCGAGCCGTCGACGGCTTCGACGTACTCCGCTTGGACGCGCCCGTCGTATGGGAGGTCACCGACTGTCTCGGGGCGGTCCTCCGGTTCGGACTCTTCAGCGGCGGTTGTCGCCTCTCGGTCGGCGTCCTCGAAGATACTCTCCAGATCGAGGAGACCACCGTTGGCATCGGTGAGGGCCTCGTCTGCGACTCCGACGAGCGTACCTTGATTGAACGCGAGTGGCGGCTCCCGTCCGCGGTACACGCGGTACAGTACGTCGAGAACAGCTTCGCGGGAATCGAGGATGTTCGACTCGACGCGAGTCCGGGGCAACTGGGACGCGACGCGCTGGGCGCGGGCCCACACCTCGTCGAGGTAGAATTCCTCGGCGTCGACGGATCGAGAACGGGTGGGGAGCGGGAGGGCGTCGCGGACTCCGTCGAACCGGCTGCCACCTTCGCTCTCATCCTCGCCCTTTTCGACCGCAACGGCAACAAAGAATCGCCGGTCACGGACGTTCGCCATCCGTAGCGTCCGGTCCAGCCACTCGGCGTGAGCTACCCGGCCGTACTCGAGCACTGCCGAGTCGGCGATGGCGTCGGTACCCGTACCGGTCGCGATGCCCCCATCAGTCGTCGAAACCTCTTCCACCGAGTCATTCGTATCGGAAGCCGCTTCGTCGAGGACTGTCCCATCGGAACCCATCACCGGCGTCGCCACTGCGGTTGGGGCGTCCGGCGACTCGGGCCCGACGAACTGCTCGATGTACTGCTCGCCGTCGAACTCTGTGGTCATCGTGAGGAATTGCACCGGGAACTGGAGCCCACGGAGGAACGTCAGGAACGAGACATAGACGCCCGAGCGGCGCTCCTCGGAGAGTGTGAGCCACTCCCGTGGCTCGATTTCGACCAGCATTGCGTACGCGGTCGGTGTCTCGACGACACCTCCGTCGCGGACGTTCTCGAAGTTCACGAGATCGAGCGTCGACCGACCGATGGCCGCCATCAAAGGGCCTCCTCGTCGGCGTTCCCTTCGGCGCCCGCTGGTGCGTCGGTGGCCACGGCGTTTTGGGGGCGGTGCGGAGTGACACCTGATTTGGGCAGCCGGGTCAGCCAGTCGTCTTGTCGAGCCCCGCTTGCGAGGTCGTTCTCCAGCCCGGGCGAGGGCGCCCAGACGTAGACGTTCTCACCCGACCGGTGTCGGACGACTGCGTGGGCGTACCGAAGCGGGCGCTGACCGGGTGGGGTCTTCACGAAGACGAGCAACCCGACACCGATCCCTACGACGAACAGCGGGAAGGTGAACAGCAGTGGGAATCCGATGGTGTAGAGGATCGCGCAGGGTGCGACTGGGATCGCCATCGACTCCAGCAATCGGCGGACAGAGAATCCGAGGAATTTCGATTCCAGCAGGTTACTTGCGACCGGTACTGGATCGGGCATTTCAGTCGTCCTCCTTCCTGCCGGAACGGGAACAGCCGTGTTCGGACTCAGTCCGGAACACCACGCCGGCTTCGAGACGCTCGGCCCCTTGGATCAGCATTCCGCGCCAGTTAACGCCGTAGTGCGTCCGGATAGCTTCGAGCGCGGCGAACTGATCGTCGTCGACCTCGATGCGTGTCGATGTCATCGGGACTCGGAGGATCGCTGCCGGGGGATGTCGACATCGGCGTTGGCGATATCGAACTCGGCTGGCCAGTCGGGGCGGTCCAAGAATGACCGCTTGGAGGGGTCTCGGGCCAGCCCCGGGTGGTGAAGCCCCTTCAGTTGCTTCGCACCCTGGATGAGCATCCCCCGCCACTGGACGCCGTATTTGTCTCGGATATCGCGGAGGCGTTCGTACTCCCTCTCACTACCGAAGCAGATCTCGATTTCAGGCATTGGTCACCTCCGTTCCTGTTGCTGGCAGGTGCTCGGTAGCGCTCAGATGATCCCTCCTCGTGATTGGGCACTCCCGTTGGATGTGGGCTGCTTCCATCTCGGACTGCGGATTCCTCCGGGGCAGATAACTGGTCATCACACGTCTTCTGGCCGGCCAGCAACCTTGGTAATTTCAGAAGTACGCATCTCGCAACTGTGCGCGACCCGTACGTGTGCGCAATGCGTACGTGTACGCTTCCCGTAACCCTGGAACCGCTTTGTCCCCGGTCGTGTACGTATTGGTAACGCCCACAGTGGGGAATTCCTGTGATTCCCGACTGCCCCGGTTCCGAACCGCAACACGACTCCCATGATCCAACGACTCTCCCCGCCTTTCGAGTATGGAATCACAACCCGGATCGTCGGCAGTAACGATCCGGGGAACGGTCGATCTCTGAGGTTCCATCTGTCCTCGATACCGTATCCCGACTCCCAGCAACTACACTCGATCAGCGGGGCACCCGTTCTCTGTGACTCATTCCCGAACGGAGTGACTGCCTCCGTCATGAGGACCCTCCCGTCACTCGGACTCTCAGGGGGTGGCAGATGACAGTGCTCGCGACTGGTGTCGACTTCGGAGCGCTCCTCAACTTCCCAGCTTGGACCGCACAGGTGTTCATTTACGCCGGGCTCTGTCTCCTCCTCCTCGGCCTGATGGCGTGGCTTGGAAGCCACCGCCTCCAGCGGCGCACGTGGGGTCGTCGACTTGCCCTTTCCGGTGGTGGCCTGTTCGTCGTGGGATCGGCTTGGAGTACGTTCCTGAACCTCCTGACGTATGTCCTCGGATGAGACGGAGATGCGTCCGTCGCACGAACGGACGCGCGAGCAAGCGCCGTCAGTGCGTCGTGATGGGGGCGGTTTCCGACTCCGTCGGACGGTCAGTCGATACTCGCGGCTCGTTACTGTCGGGGTGGTTCTCTTGGTCGTTACGAGCACCCTCGCAGGGGCGGCATTTGGCGGCGGACTGACAATCCCTGCCCCCGAGCCGGGCGTTGAGCGACCCTACGACGACACGTTTCGGGTACTCGCCAGCAACGATCCCGATCCAGCTCGAGGGTCGAGTACGGTTCAGCTGTACGAGTACGATAACGGTACCATCCGAGAGGTCAACCGGACCGTCGTCACACAGCCGGTTCAGCTCTGGGAGGGCAGCATCCGCCCGCACGACGCACTCGTCATCGCCAACGAGTCGGATATGTACCAAAGCGGGCTCACTGGCTACTATACGATTCCCTATCGGGATCAGTGGTACACACTCGAGGAGTGGAACACCAAGTGGGGCGACCGGGAACTGCGCATCCTCCCGCTCTACGATGCCGACCCGAGCCAGGCAACGGACACTGACGGGGAGTATACGGTCGAGGTGCGGAACCCGAACGGCTGGTGGAATCCCGTCTACGGTGCTGAAGTCGAGGTGAACGGGAGTGTTCTCGAGGTTACCAACCCCGGGACAGCGATGGTACACACCGCTGAGTACCAGACGATCACCGACCGGAAGCGGGATATCGTCGAAGGACTCCTCCGGTATTCCGAACTCGCGCCGAGCGAGAGCGTCGCCCGGAGCACGGCAGCGGTCCCGATGGACAATGGGAGCGAAGTGTTTCCGACCGTCGACGGGGCGTCCACCTCGCTCGTGTGGCGCAGTGGATCGCACGATATGGTTCGAGACGCCTATCTCGGCTTCATCGATGTCACACCGGGCGTCTGGTACCGGAGTCGGTACGTTACCCAGACCCGGCAGGTGAACACGTACATTCCGTGGGATTACCGAATCAGCGTGCCCACGGACTACTCCGAGAGCGATTCCTGTACCATCAATGGGAAATCCTACTCGCTCACGCGGTGGGCGAACTACCGACTACTGGACTCGGAGGCCACGGTAGTGGACGTCACTGCAGGCAATATCAGTATGCAGCAGTGGGGACCGGGCCAATGGACGACGCTGAACTACACCTCACCGCTGTCCGAGCCGAGGCCGTTGCCTGTCGGCACCCACCCCATGACTGCTACACTCCAGATTGATGTCGAACTCCAGAAGCGCTACGGCGTTTCCAGTTCCCGGTGTGGTGATTGGGATTGGACGCGGGTCGAAACCCGATCGGTTACGCTCACGCGGTCGGTGCCTATCGAGACGATCAACAGCGACGATCTCTCGGTCGATGTCCACGTCTACGACCGGCCCGGTGACGACGTCGTCTCGGTTGAGTGGACGGGTGAGCAAGGACTGGCCGCCGGCGCCGCTGGCTGGGAGCACGTCGAGGTACAGGTCGGTGAGAAGACGATGTACGTGACTGCCCCGTGGCGGTTCTTCTCTGTCTCGCGGAACACCGCTGTCGAGGAACGAACTGAGAGCGGAACCTCGGAGGTTGCCGCGTCGCACTCGTACGGCGGGCAATACCCGGCGATGCTACGGTATCGGATGAGTCCCGCGAACGTGAGCGTCCTCGCCGACCAGCCCGCCGACCGGCACATCTGGTGGGAGACGACTCGTGTCGACGAGGCCGGATCAGTCGAAGCGACACTGCTTCCGGATACGATCGTCGCACCAGAGAACGCGAATCGAACTCCGCTGTACGACCAGTATGCGGGCACCATGAAAAGTACAGATGCCGTGACCGGCGAGTCGATTTCCGTCAGTGCCGTCGATATCTGGGGGTTCCCGGTGACGACACGGAAGCAGGTCACGCGGTACGAGGAATCGGTGCTGAACGTGACGATTGACGACGGAACGGGGACTGCAGAAATAACGCTTCATGAGGCGGATGGCACGCCGATTAGCGGGCGGGAGGTCTACGTCGACGGGGCCACGGTCCCGGCGGTGGTCACGAATGCGAGCGGCGTCGCGACGGTCGACATTAACAGACCAATCGTCCAAGCGCGGTTCACCGGCGACGACTGGTGGGAACCGCACTCGACGTACTACCTGCGGACGCAGGCGGTGGATGTCTCGAGTGCCTCAATCGTCGTCGATGCGATCGAAGTGGTTGGCTACCTGAACGACGCGGTATCGAACGTGGTGCTCTTCGTCGAATGGCTAGTGCTCGGGATTTTCGCAGTGTTCTGGATGCGGTATATGCGACGTCGCCCGGCATGAGTCATAGGAATTTATTCGTTGGATTCGTCGTAGTCGACTTTCTCTGGAACAAGCCGTTCAATGAAAGCAGACATAGTAGACATAGGAGAGGTGTACTCAGCACGGGGAGGTCGTTTATATCACTCACTCTTTGTCACCAAGCCGTTAGAAAGAGGACGTCCTTCGAACTCGTTCTCAGAACGATATTCCATGCCTGTAGACCAACCAGTACGAGCTTGGGAGCGTGACCAGTACTACGACGGTTGCAGCCAGTACTTGTGAGCGCGGAGCAGCAGATGTCAGTTGGGCGCTAATAGCGAACCCGAGCATTATCAAGAGGCTGGCAACCGCGAGAAATTGATTTCGGAGGGATTTGAACACGGACAGATACAGATCAGAGTTGCCACACTATAGTCTCTGGGCAGACTCCAATGGACTCGCACTCGGTATGCACTACGGGGACAACGAACTCCCTGGTAGTTATCAGTAAAGTGAATATATTATGGAGAGGCTCTGTTTCGTCTTCTTAACACTAGCCGAGCAATAGGAATGCAGATTCAGAGGGGCTTCGTACGCTCTTTCACACAAAATACACCCTCGTCGTCATTCCAAATTACTCGAAACTGTCGCCCAGCATCTGTCGTCCAAAGCATATATTGGCTCTTCTTGTGTCCATTCCAGTCCTCAGCACGGAGTGAATTGATATTAGTGACATTATCCCATACCTCCAGTAGCTGATAGATTCCGTTTTCGGTTGGGGGTCGCGAGGGGAGTTTGCTTGGAAAGTCTCTCGGTGCCTCATATGTGCTGATTACGGGGTTGTCCATGTTGGAGTTAGATTTGATTTGGTAGGTGATCAATATTGGCGCCGCGGTGGTCTATTCTCTCCAAATCAGATTGTCGTCCTCGGTCAAACTGATTCGCTGCCCCGTGCACCGAATTGGTGTTTGAACTCTGCTTCGTCCGTTTGCGACGCAGTATCCCAGGAATCGGTACCGCAAGGCGTCACGTACTTCCACTGCAGTTCGTCCCTAATCTCTAGTCGCCTATCCGTGTCAGTGACAGGTTTAACGCAATACCCGACTTCTCCATGTGTCTCCTCCTGCCAGCAGTCACGTTTGTCATGATAACGGAGAGTGTGCTGTAGATTCCCAGTCTCAGTAACATCTGCCCCAGTTGCTCGTCCTGTGCCGCCTTCCGAGGTCCCGACATAGAGGACACAGTGGGGATGATCATCAATTAGACAGAGAACGACGTAGACGCCGATATTGTGTGCCGGGATTTGATCGCCATTGGTGAATACGCCGCTGAAATCGTAGCCTCCAATGTCCATAATCATAGTAAATAGAGGATTACATTAAATCCTGGAGATAGAGTCATGCGCTTTGTATTCATCACTACCGTTCTACCAGCAAACGGACAGGATCCGATTCGACTCTACGGCTTTTTTCGATATTCTTCTCAAACTACCACGCCAGTCACCTTGCTGACCGAGACAACAAACGCTAAACCTTGAAATAGCATCCCACCAACGAGCAAAAGAGTGTTAGCGAATTCAGAATCTGCTCGAACCAGCCCGAGTCTACACGGATGTGGAGACAGCGGGTGGAACGGTCTGATCGCGTGAGTACCCCGCCCGACAGTCAGCGCATCAGCGAACAGGTGTGAGAGGAGGCCGAGAAAGACAGTCGCTCCGAGGAGTAGTGCGAGCAGGAGGGCGGGTAGGTTGACCGGTAATACTGACAGCCACGCGTATCCGCCCGCGACGACCAGCGCGGCGACCCCGGTCGCGAACCAGATCGTGTGGGTCGGCCCACGATGTGCCAACCACGCGTAGTCGTGATCGATATCGGGGAGTCGGCAGACGGCAACTGCCACCATACTCATCCCGAGACCAAGTACTCCGAAGACAGCTGTCAGAGGGGCCATTAGCACGAGCGCGGCACCGCGATGTCCATTTTTGTACATACTGACGAACTTCATTCCCGCCGGCGTCGACGGTTGAGCAGGCACACTTCGAGGAGTAGTAGCTTGGCTGTATCGCTGCCAAATTAGCTATTCCCCACGTTTTGCCCACAATCAGTGGTCATCGGCGCTTGATCCGAAGTGCGCATTGCGTACATTCTGAGTATTTTTGCTCAGAGGCGCCGGGATTCAACTGAGAATCGTCAGTATGCCCTCCGTCGCCGCCATCGTCGATACTGCGTTCAGATTGTTCATCGTGGCTGAACTGACGGCGAAGTACATCGCACTCTGTGCGCTCGTCGTTGGGGTAATGGGCTACTGGGCCTCTGGGTCAAACGCTCGCCGGTCGCTTCGCTTCCAAGGGATGATTCTCGGAGCGTGTGCAGCACTCGTGGCAATCTTCGGGCTGAGCGCGTTCTATGATCTCGTTGCGTACGTCATGGGTGGTTCCGGATTCCTCCCACCGGGTTGGCCCTACGGGGCCGTAGGCGCGAGTGAACTACTCCCGATTGCACAGGCCGTCTCAGGGATGCTCTCGTTTCTGGGCCTGGCCTGCTTCTCGCTCGGGGCAGCGCTGTGGGCTGTGGGCAGTCCGTGCGGACAGACACGAACTCGTGGCTACCACGGCGTCACCTACGGTCTAGTGATGATCGGCGTCTCGATGGGTGGGACTCTTTTCACCGTCTTCGCGAGCGTTTTCACCGCTTTGTAGCGCTGTCGGAGATTCCTTGCCTGTCACAGAATACACGGAACCGCGGTGGGGTTCGGGTAATTTCGTCACGCAGGAAGATTCGAATGAGGAACGTTTGAACAGCCGAACAAAATGTGGGGTTCAGTTGGTGACCGATCCTCTGGAGTTGTGATCGGGATGCTCTAGTCGTCGTGATCGCTGACTGGCTCAATCCGAACTAGCGGTTCAAAATCCTCTTGCTCAGCTGTCTCATCGCACATCCGCGGGACAACGTCCCAGATGACGCTGTAGTTCTGGTAGATTTCGTCGGTCGTGGGAAATTCGAGCCAGTCGAGCAGTTCGTTCACTGCCTCGTCGTAGGACTGATCCTGCAGTAGGTTTCGATTGCTGTACGCGAGCAGGCGGTCGCGCGTTTGTTCGCTGACGGGTATCGACTTCCTGCTCATGGCTGGGACGACCTCCTCGTGAGGACGGGGCCGTCTGATGGAGTTTTGACTTCCATGGTGGTCACTGCCTGTATGCTACCAGTCGGGAACTGCGACTACGAGTTCATCTCTATGAGAGTAGTTACCAATCTTAACTGTTACTCTACATCCCACAAAAGACGCATATTCCGGGAGGACTCTGTACGCAACGCGTACGAGTACGCATCGCGCACGGGTACGCAGTGCGAACACCTGATACTACAATCACGGTTGGGCGCAAACGGCGGCCGTGCAATGATTCCCAAGCACACCGTCGACCGACTGTCGAATCGCCTCACGCATCTGAAACCCATCCTGAGTTTCGAGATCGTCTTCATCGCGGTCTTCGTCACCCTCGTGTTCTTCACCGGCGGTGCCGCGGCACAGGCGCCGGTCGGCGGGGGAGGAGGAAACACATCCGGTTGGGAGACGATCCTCGATAACCTGTACAACGTCCTCTACATCACGCTCCAGTACGCTGGATTGACCATACTGGTGTTGGGGTTCATCGTCTGGCTTAGCGCCCGGAACAACTCACAGCGCTCCGAAACCGGCATGAAACTCACGATGGGTGGGGCTGCGATGGTCGTCGCGTACTTCGGGCTGGGTGCCCTCGTCTCCCTGCTTGAGTTCATCGCCGGGTGAGCTATCCACCCGCGACTCAGCACCACCTCTCGACCTCATCAATCTCCCGTCCATGAGTACACATCATCGTCAGCGGTACGTCTCACACACCAGCCATTGGGCGAACGATACGTCCCTAATCAAGGGGAGGCTTCGGAGGCCGACCCGTGCGTGAGCCAGATCGGTCGAATCGTCGCGGTCGAATACCGGATGTCAGCGACGACGAACTCCGCAAGGCTGTGGCGGCCCGCCTGCAGGGTACTGCTCCGAGCGACGTCGACCCTGGGGACTCAGAAGGTTCGCTCACCTCAGAGAACGTCGCCGCACAGGATACCTCGACAGGGGCGAGTGCGGACGGCGACGATTCGGATGACTCTTCGAGTGCCGCGGAGTCGAACGACACCACACGACCATTCATCAAGATCACACCGGCCCGCGAGCAGGTCACGCCGGGTCACGTCGTCAAGGCGCTATACGGACTCTACCGAACTGGTAGCGGCCGGCAGATGCCCTTCAGCCTCGAACAGCGACTCTCGTTCGTTAGTACACACCTCACTTTCGAGTTCCTGATCCACAAGCCACGGGCCACTCAGCGGTTCGACTTCTACCTCGGTGTCCGCCCCTACGAGCGGGAAGCCTTCGAGACGCTCGCGGCGAACGTCCGAGCGATGTACCCCGAGTCGTTCCACTTCGAGGTCGTCCCCTTCTCCGTCGTCGAGGTATTCGAGCCATCCGCCTCGGGGGAGGCCGCACAGCTCGCCGAGTTCGAAGGCATCGACGAACTCAGCCAACTGGAGGGCTTCGAGCCGCTCGACATCGAGGCGGCTCATTCACTTACGGGTGAGGGCCTAAGTGACGCCGACGAGCGCGAGCCACCCGAACTCGTCCGATGGCACGGCGTCGAGACGAAGAACAATGACTGGATGACCTTGCTTTCGCGATTTAGCGAACTTTCGTTGGACGCTGACGACGGGTATCGCTCCCCGTTGAGCGTTCTCCTCGAACAGACGCTCGCGACCGACGAGCCGTTCGTCTACCAGGTGGTGTTCACCCCGAAGCGCGACTGGACGACGGACGCCGAACGCCACAAGCGCAACCTCAAGATGGGAACAACGAGCATGTGGAGCGCGTTCAAGCAGGAGGCGGCGGCGACGCTGCTCGGGACCTCCGAGGAAGAACGACGCCAGCGTCACCGTCCGGACACACCCGAACAGATCGGCGGCACCATCAGCGGACCGGACGCCAGTGGGCAGTCTACTCAGCACAGCCGCATGGGTCAGATCGACCTCAAACAGCCCGCCGTAACCTTCGATATCTCTCTCCGAGCCGCTGGCGACACGGCCGTCATCGGTGGCATCGCGGGGGCTTTCACCGCACTTAGCGGTCCCTACTACGGGATTGAGGGGAGCGTGGTTGGCGAGGACGACCGCGAGTACCGACGACTCACCGAGGCCGGACTCGGGCGCGTCGGGTTCAGAGATCGCTTCAGTGACGACGCGCCGGTGATCGTCACCAGCCCGGACGAACTCGCGAACTTCGTTACAGTCCCCAGCACGGGGGCACTTCCCAAGCCGAGTCGCGGGGCGTCTGGTGGGACTCCAGACGTGCGGTCGCCACTGACCGCGACCAACGAAGAGCTGCTCCGGACCTTCGACACTGGAATGTGCATCGGTGAGGCGGAGACAGCCTCGCTCTCACGTCCGAATATTCCGGTTCACCTCACCGCAGAACAGCTCGTCCACCACGTCCTCCGGGCGTCGACGACGGGCAGCGGCAAGACGACCGCGATGATCAACGATGCGCTAACCGCCTACGCGGAACTCGACGGGCCGATCTTCATCTTCGATAAGAAAGGCGGCAGCATGGCCAGCGAGTACAAGCAGGCGCACTTTCACCGGTTTGGCGACCTTGACGACATCGTCCATCTGCCGGTGCCAGGCCCGAACGGCGAACTGCCGGCATTCCCGTTCTTTGATATCAGACCGCAGCTCGCCGCCGGGGTCTCACGAGAAGCGGCCGTCCAGGAGAAGGTAGATCGGTACAACGAGTTGCTTACGTACGTCCTCGGCGAGGAACAGCACAACCAGGCGTTCGTCGCCCAAGAAATCCTCTCGAACCTGATAGTCGCGCTCTTCGACCCCATCCACGGCGAGGACGCCTACGCGATCAGCGACCTGCTTACGGCGGCTACCGAGATGCAGAAGGCAGTCATCGAGATGCAGCGAACAGGCGCCGAGATACAAGGCGATCAGTATCTCCCGAAGGTGACGGATGATGATCTCGATCAAACGCTCAGACGTCACCTCAGCGGTGATCCACGCCGATTTGCAACCTCCATCGACGCGGTGCTGAATCGGATCACCAAACTCCGCGAACGCGATTTCATCTGGCGGATGCTCAACTTCGTTCCCGAGTGGGACGACACCGCCGACACCTACGCTGACGACCAGATGTTGTTCGATCTGGACGCGCTCCTCGACTCGACGACGGCCGTCCTCATCGACACGGGAGATCTCCGGCCAGCCTCGAGCAACCTATTCACGGTACTGATGCTCGATTATCTCTGGTCGTGGGTCCGGTTGCGCAAGCGCTGGGATCGGGATCTCCCCGGGCCGGCGGACGACTACTGCGTGAACCTGATTATCGACGAAGCCGCGCCGGTGCTGAAAGCCGGTCTGGTACGCAACGAGATGATTCCCGACGCTCGGGAGTTCGCCCTCGCATTCGAGGTGATCGTCCACTTCCCTGAACAGGTCAAACGCGACGCGCTGGACACGCGAGCGTACAAGGAGATCCTCCGGAACATCAACACCAAGCTAATCGGGAAGCTCGCCATCGACGACGAACTCGCGACGACACTGTTCCACGAGGACTTGGACGCTGAAGGGCTGGCCAACCGGGTTGCCTCACTCCCTCGCGGGGAGTGGCTGGCTCAACTCCCTGATACGGGGTTCATGACTGACACCCCGGAGCTGGTTACGCTCAAACCGCTCCCGATTCCGTCCGGTCACAGCGACAGCGACGACCCCGTACATCCTGGGACGTATCGCTCGGATCCCGGAGACGGAGGAGCGCAAGCACAGACCTATCAGGAGGCGGATCACCTCCAGTGGTCGCGCACGCGATTCACCTACTGCCTCCTGCCGGGAGTGAACTGTCCGCCCGATGCTGCCCAGCGTGTTGCGCGGTGGGGAGCTGGTGCCACGAATTCCGGCAGAACCGACAGGCTGGTGGAGGCGACCGAACACACCGGACGGCCCACTGACGAGGATCCTGGTGAGCGTCACAGCAAGCGCAGTAGTACCGACACGTCGAGCGAGCAATCGTCGGAGCAGAACGACGACCAGCCCTCGAACGAGCATGCAGACGGTCGCTCTCGGTCAGGTGGGGGCTCGAATGAGTTCGGAACGACCATGGGTACCGGCACGACACCCTCGGAGGATCTCTCCGTACGGACCCGAGATGATCTCTCTAGCGGGACACCTGACTCGGACGATTCCGACTCCCGACCCGATGGCGATGCCACATCCCGAACGTCAGATGGCGGTACCTCAGAACAAGACGCCAACGACGTGGCGCGAGATGGGGCGTTGACCGACGATGAGCGTCATTTTCTCCGCCGCGTGATCGACGCACTCAACGGGAAACTCGATGGCTACGATCTCACGGAGTCGATGACTACTATCAGGAATACCGCCGGTAGTGACATCGACATCTCGAAACTGGAGGAGTGCGGATATCTGGAGATCCAGCGCATCCGTGGTCGCAAGTACTACTACGTCACTCCCGAGGGACAGACGGCGGTCGACCGGACGCTGTACCGCGGTCGCAACACCGGTGACCCGCACGAAAAGGTTCAGCACAAAGTGTACGTCGAGTACCTCAAACGGTATATCGAGCGCCAGGACTTCGTCGTCGAGACTTACTATGAGCCGATGGGTGGCGGGATGATCTATGATGTCGCCGCATTTATCGAGCGCCCAGACGGTACTCAGCGCCTCCGGTGCGTCGGTGAGGTGGTCACGAATCTTCGCCCCGAGTGGATCATCAAGCACTACGACGACATGGCTCGGAACGAGGGCATTCTGCGGGTGTGGGTCGTCCCCAACTACGACACCGCACACGAACTTGTCAGAACCCTTCACGAGGCGGGACGAGTGAGTGATGTCCCATACAAAAGTGTCAACAATTACGAGATCATCTCCGAAGAGACGTTCGGTGACCTGACCGAGTGGCGTATCCTCGGCGCGACCAACCTCATCGATGCCGTGGAGGCATTCTCAGACGAGGAGAGCGAGTGATGTGTTGCAGGTCTCCTAGCGCCCTCAGATCGAACAGGAGCATCTTTCCGCGATGCTCGACTGTCCATGCAGGTCTTCGACGAATACATAGCTTAGTAGGGTTGGGTCCGTTGCTCACCGGGAGACCCACAAGCGAGCGCAGTCGGACGGTTTGGAGACCTGCAACTCGAAGTGGAGACGACGCACCTCGCTCACCCCAACAAGTCGCTCGCACGTCGCGTCTGATTCCGTCTGGACAGAGTCGGTCGTGGAGAGTGCTCGTCGGTCGCCGGACGGGCCAACACGCACCAGACACATTTCTGAGGCATCAACCGAGTGAACGGCGTAACGAGCGAGCTAGTGATCCGAATCTCTCACACGTCCGATACCGATCGCCACCACGCTCAGGATACCTATGACACCGACGCTTGACACCGATTCGATCCCCGCGCAGTTGACCGACCTCGAGCAGTGGATCTGCTGGCGTGAAGACGACCGCGACGGCAAGCCGACAAAGGTCCCGATCAAACCCTACCCGACGAGCGGGACGGTGTTCGCAAGCGCCACCGATCCGGGGACGTGGCGAGGCTTCGAGACGGCGGTGACATATCATCGCGAGTCGTCCACCCGGACCGACGGCGTGGGTTTCGTATTCGACCCTGAGGAGCGGATCGTCGGTGTCGACTTGGATCACTGTCGCGACGCCAACAGCGAGGAACTGGAGCCATGGGCTGCCGCCATCGTCGACCGCCTCGATTCCTACACTGAGGTTTCGCCCTCGGGGACGGGTATCCACGTTCTCGTCGAGGGGGAACTCCCGCCGGGACGGAATCGCCGGGGCGACGTCGAGATGTACGACCGGGATCGCTTCTTCACCGTGACTGGTGCGCACCTCTCCGAGACACCCGATGTGGTCGCCCGCCGGCAGGACGCCCTGCTCGCGGTGCATCACGAGTTCGTCCAGACCGCCGGCGACAACGAGGCGATCACGCTGACCGAGGCGACGGACCAGGCGACCTCGAATGGAACCCTACAGGGTGCGAGTGAGGACGGGATGTCGGCCCAACCGGTGGGGCCGCACTCTGGACTGCGCCGGAAGTTCGGCCGGAACCCGCCAGCGGTGGACGATCCGGCCCTTGAGGCGGCACTGCATGGACTGTCGCCGGCCGAAATTCCCGATCCCGTGCCCCGAACCATCGACGAGGTTGCGGGTCCGGGTGTGGACCTTCCGTACGCGGAACTGCTCAGGCGCGCGACGGCCTCGAAGAGCGGGGCGACTATCCAGGCGCTCCTCGACGGCGATCATTCGCTGTGGCGTGGACGGGACAGTCGCTATCCATCGCAGTCGGAGGCAGATATGGGGTTGTGTTTTTATTTAGCCTTCTGGACCGCTGGCGACCCCGAGCGGATGGACCAACTGTTCCGGGAATCTGGGTTGATGCGCGAAAAATGGGACCGGCGTCACTACGGGAACGGGGCCACGTACGGCGAGGTTTGCATCGCTCGAACCCTCCTCAAACTCGACGACTATTACAGCCCGCCGGCGAGCGACTCGAAAGAGGATGATGGGGTCGACCTGCAGAAGACATCAGAAAGGTCGACTGGACGAACTACTTCCTCCCCGTCGACTCCGGGAGCAGGTCCGCACCGTTCCACTGAGGGATCGACGGACGGTACAGTGCCACCACTCGATATGGACGCGGTCGAGGACGCCCAGCGGTTAGCAACCAAGGTTAGACGACAACAGGAGCAACTTGATGCCTACGAAGAGCGGATCGCAGACCTCGAAACGCGCCTTCGATGGTACCGCATTGCGCTTGATCTCCAGTCCAGCAACGCGTCTCTCCCTGGCGACGATCCACTTGAGAACGGGGCCGATACGGATGATATCGACCCACGAGGCGAGCCTGCTGCACCCCCTGAAGGTGACCTCGATATCGAGGAGTCGCGTAGCGATAATCGAGACGTAATCGAGCCCACGAAACAGACGCCCGGGTCATCCGCATCGGAGCACGAGTCGGAAATCTCGCCACCCGAGGACGAGGGTGAGTCACGACTGAGGGACTGGCTCCGGCGACGGTGGCTGTGACAAGCACGAGGCCTCTCCAGCCAAGAACAAAACGCGACGACAGGATTCCGGACGGCGATCTCCCATCCACCGATTCAGCCTGCCGCCCGGCCTTTATCAATTCCAAGGGAGTGAGGAGGCTGAGCACGGCACGAGGTTCCGACGCTGTGTTGGAATCGCGAGCGGTGCTCTGAGCGTCCTCAGGAGTGTTTCGAGATGTCGCAGACCACCACGACCGAGCTACAGGACCGTGCGGAAACAATCATCACCCACTTCGACGCGATTACGACGTCGCTGAGTGACGGGTTAGCGCTCGAAGGAGAGATCACCCGACAGGCAATCGAGCAGCGCCTCGATGAACTGGTCGCCCATCAGGTTCCCGTGGACGAGGCCGTTCGGGCGGTTGTCCGAGGGGTTATGCGCGATGCCGGACTCGAGCGATCGGATCTCCCGGCCGAACTCGCCACGCTGGCCGGGTACTCGACGGGCTCGCAGTTCGAGCGTGCGATGCTCGGGGACGTTGCAGAACCTGACCAGTGGATTGACCTCGTCGCCGAGGTCGTCGAACTCTGGGAGCCCCGGAGCGAGAAGATTGCGCAAGTCGGGCTACTCGGTGACGAGTCCGGCCGGCTCAAGTTCGTCAAGTGGGAGAGCGCGAACCTTCCCGAATTGGCCGAGGGGGAGACGTACCGATTCCAGAACGTCGTCACCGACGAGTACCAAGGCCGCTACTCGGTGAGTCTCAATTCAGCGAGCGTCGTCGAACCATCCGAGGAGCCGGTCAACGCGGCTGCAGAGGGTGTCATCATCAGTGGTACCATCGTGGCTATCCAGGAGGGATCGGGGCTGATCAAGCGCTGTCCCGAGCCCAACTGTACCCGGGTACTCTCGGGGGAGCGGTGTGCGGAGCATGGCGGCGTTGAGGGTGAATTCGATCTCCGAATCAAGGCCGTCGTCGACGACGGCAACCGGTCGATCAACGCGATATTCGACGCCGAGGCGACGACCGTGGTTTCAGGGTTGTCAATGGCAGATGCCCAGGCGATGGCGATGGACGCACTCGATACCAGCGTCGTCGTCGACGAACTCGTCGAGCGGGTGCTCGGTCGGCCCTACCGGCTCACTGGACCGGTTGTGGGCGAGTACTTCCTCGTCGACGACGTGGCCCAAGGGTCCGCCGAGGAGAATCTCAGTGACGAGGCGCTTGAACCTGCGATGACGGCCCGCCAGCCAGCTCGACGGATGCTCGCCCAAGAGATCAACGGTTCAACGCACACGTTTCAGGAATCCGACGAGGAGCGAGCGCCGGTGCTCAGTCTATCGCCGACTGGCGTCGCGGTGAACCGCGTGCTGATCGTTGGGGCGCTCACCGAGACGAGGGACGTCGGGTCGAGTACCGAGTACTGGCGAGGACGCGTGTACGCCGGCTCTGAGTCGGTCTTCGTCTACGCGGGGCAATACCAGCCGGAAGCGATGGAGTACTTCCAGCAGGCGGTCACGCCGTCGTACGTTGCCGTGGTCGGGAAACTCCGATCCTACGAGGCGGGTGACCGCGTGAACGTGGCTATCGAACCCGAAACGATTGTAACCGTCGACGAAACGACCCGCGAGGCGTGGTTGGCTGAAGCGGCCAGCCAGACGCGCGAGCGTCTCGACGCGTTTGAGACTGGCGACGCCCGGTATGGTGAGGAGGCGACGGCGGCCTACGGCGATAACTTGAGTATGATCGACGCCGCAGTCGTGGCTGTCACCCCCGCAGACGCTGCCTAATTCTAACCCTCTCCCTCTGGGTTGGGACGTCCTTGTTGATTCTCTCAACACCTGCCAGAACCCACGCAGTGAATAGAGAGGATGGGTTCAGTACGGCCGTCAATACGGAGCTCAAAGGCGGGTTGGCGCTCAACAGCGCAGCGGGTCTGTCAGGACAGCAGTGTCTCAAGTAGCAGTCACAGAGCGGATCAGGACGGGCGCCGCGGCTAAGTGTCAAATGTCCACTCGCTGCGGCCAGTTGCGCTGCTGTAGTGCCGGTCGGGTTTGAGGAACGTGTCGCGCTTCCACTGGAAACTCGTGCGATGGTTGCACGCGAGTCTTTCCTCCGTTTGAAGCACCCGCAGCCAGTGAGCGTACTGCGGGCCCACGGACTTGCTTGTGTGACCCCGATGGCGAACGTGCTTCGGGTGTTGTCTGAAACGTTTGCGACCTGAACTCCGCGGTGTGTGAGCTCGGGTAGACCCCATCGAGTCGCTAATCGTCTGGGAAGTCCGCTTCCCGAACGATTTTCTCTACGGCTTACCTGGTGTTCGCTGCGACGTGTCGTCTGGTCCAGAGCCGAACGAATGCTCCCGCGTCCTGCCGACTGACTGATGCCTCCGACCGCGAGACGTACGTTTCCCTTGATAGGCGGCCGACGATGTGTACGGTACCGGTATACTCGAACATCTCATCCATAGCTGATTTCGGAACGAACGTGTCACACTCGGGGACTCAGCCAACGAGTGCCCATCTGAACGGGTCAAAAATCGGCTCGTCCCACCCAACCTCAACGACGAACGTGTACGCCTCCATTGTCTTATCTCAGCCTTGCATGCTTCTCGCTTTGGCTGTGGCCGCGGGGACGCCTCGAGGGCGGACATGGACCTGAGGCTATCACGGTATGACGTGGGGACTCGCGATGATTGGTGCTTCGATGGGAGGACTACTGTTCACCGTCTTCGCTGGAATCTTTGGAATTTAATCACGCACTCACAGTTTGTCGTAGCAACGAGGGACCGAATCCTCGACTTCGAGCATTGGCTTAATTCTGGCATCAATACCGGTGTTCGTGTTTCGGTAGCCGTTTGCCCAGATCATATCGGGGAGCTCTATGCCGCCGTCGATGAGAGTGCACTCTAGCGTTTCTCGGAGGGTCAGTCAGCATTCTGTGTATCTATAGTGGCTGTAGCACAAATAGCCGCTATCCGTAGTGGAGTTACCTCGACGTTCTGTGTGTCTGACAAAATATTATGTTCTTCTATCCTCTACGGAGAGAATGAATTGATGAGTATGACCTCCCGAACCATTACTACTGATGCGATCGCTCGATGTGAGGCAGCACCTGATCTCGCGATAGTAGAGGCAGTAGCAATCGGTGAGGCTGAATCTGCCGGTGCTGCACGAGCCATCGCGAAAGATCGCGCATTCACTCTTCGGAAGTCGGTAACAGATGTTTCGCCCGACCAAGTCAGGACTGTCGATCTGCAGGTTCAGGATACGGATGAAATATTTGATCCTGCTACTGATGCTCCGTTTCAAGCGACTGAGCGACTTCACATCGAGTGCCTGCCAGAAAATGCTGAGGCAGTGGTGGTTGATGTGACAACTGCTGGAGGGCAGATTCAGTCCGTTCATTTCCACCTCCATGAGGACAAGCATCTGGAACTTCAGAACAAGGCCATCAGGTCGGCTATGGAACGTGCCCGTGAGAAAGCTGAGCAAATTGCATCTGTAGAGGGTCTTGTCTTAGCCGAGATTCAGGAAGCAACGACCAAAGAGGTAAGCACAGGGCTTGAAACCATTGCCGACGAGGCGTTTGCTTCGAGTCCCGACACGAATCTACATCCTGCCCCCATCACCGTTTCAGAGGGTGTTGAAGTCGTATATGAACTCGCTGAGAAGTGATCTGTAGCGATGGACGAGGTTGTAGATGGACTGTTCGTTGGAACGGCTAGAGACGCTGGGGATAAGGCGCTAATGTGCGAATACGGCGTTGAGGCCATCGTCTCGTTAACACATGAAGGTCCGGATGATGGGTTTCCCTCGGGCCTGAAGGTCGTACGTCTACCTATGAAAGATGGACCTCAAAACGATCAGCAGGTCTTCGAACAAGCTGTTACTCATGTGTTGTCTCGTCTAAGGACCAGTGACAATGTTCTCGTTCATTGTTCGGCGGGTGCCTCACGCAGTCCAGCGGTGGCTGCGACGGCGCTCGCGCTTTACAACGAAGTCGGATTAGAAACAGCGTTCGAACAGGTCAAGAATCGTCGGAACGCCGCTGACCCACACGAAGCTGTGATTCGACAGGCAGCTCGGATCTATACACAACACCGTGAGTAGGCTAATCGCCAGCATTTCAGCGATGCTTCTTGAGTTATCTGTATGCGAGTTGGCCTGATTTCCGATATCCATGCCAATCTGCCAGCCCTCGAAGCCGTACTGGATGATATGCCGCCTGTCGACGACATAATCTGTGCGGGTGATGTCGTCGGCTACAATCCTTGGCCACGGGAGTGTCTTGAACGCGTTCGAGCCGTTAGTTCACTTGTCGTACAAGGTAACCACGACCGAAACGTCGAGACACCACACCGCTACGAACACAACGAAATGGCTCATGCTGGACTCGAACTCGCCCAAAAGGAACTGACCGATGAGCAGCGAGAGTGGCTCGCTGAACTCCCACTACGGATGGAGTTCGCGGAGGATGCGTATCGGTTGGTGCATAGCCATCCGGATCCAAACAGGCTCGGCTCCTACGTGCGTCCGGCACAGTTCCCGAAGATGCGACCCTATCTGGATGAGTACGATGGAATCGTACTCGGCCACACCCATGTCCAGCATGAAGCTACGATCGACGGTCGGCTCATCGTGAATCCGGGGAGTGTCGGCCAGCCACGAGACCACGACGAGCGTGCTGCGTACGCGGTCCTCGATACTGCTGCTGACGAAGTCGAGCTCCGCCGGGTGCAATACGATATCAATCGAGTGATTACCCGTGTCGAGGAGTGTGAACTTCCTACCCAAACCGGGACGCGACTTCTCGACGGTTCGTGAAGCTATCTCGAATGTCGAGTTTGCCTATGTATAAGATATTATAGAAAAGTTCACAAGGTGGATGGTTTCAGGATTTCTGGAGATGAATCACCTGATCAACAAGTGTGCATACTGAACTCCTTTGCCACATCTAAGAGGTTAATTTCCTCCGAAGTCGGGGTTGCGGAGATTTTCTTGCAGCCCGACAGTGCTAGGTTCACCGTGGAGTTCGATACTTTCCAAGCTCTGGATGATCTCCTCTAAAGCAGTGTGAATCTCTTCTAGTTCCTCAGTACTGGCTGTGATTTGGTCTTCAATCTGGTTCAGCTCCTTTTTCATCTCAAGTTTACTGGCCCCGTGTTCTTCCGGTTTTTCTTCCAAGCTGTCGAGGTGGTTGTAAAGCTGGTCAATATATTGTTTGAGTTCTTCTTCTGATTCGAATTCGTCCGGGATGTTAGGTATCCCAGTCATGATTTTTGTCGGAGCGACTGTTGTGACCAGTAGCATCATCCAGAAGTTTGATGATTCCGGTGTTGGTGCTCCTTCATTGTTGATATCCTAGCCGAGAAACTTAATCTTGGTGCGTAGCTGGTCAATAGAGGCTTTTACTTCGTGTGCAACAGAACAGCGTCGGAGACGTTGGCGCCGGTGAAATCAGCATCAGAGACATCGGCTGCGGGGCAGCGGGCGTGTGTGAGGTCGGCATCGGAAAGGTCCGCACCGACCAGTTTCGTCTTGGTGAGACTCGCGTTTGACAGGTCGACCTTGGTGAGGTCGGCCTCACTGAGAACAGCGCGGTTGAGATTGGCGTCTGAGAGGTCTGCCTCAATCAAGTTGGCCTCCCGAAGGTTGGCACGAGTGAGGATAGCCTCTGATAGGTCTGCACCGGCGAGGTTGGCTCCGGCGAGAAGCGATCTAGAGAGATCGACACCGGCGAGGTCTGCATCTGGATGGATGTCAGCAGGTGATACATCGTCATCGTTTGGAATTTTGAAGTCGGGATCACTCATATGAAAGTACGAGTGTTGGTCAGGTTATATTCTTATCTCCGTCGATTATCTGATTCTCGTTTCGTCCCGGTACGTTGATTTGTCTGAGGTAGATGTGACACGGTGATCAGCGGACGTCGTAGCTCATTACAACTCCCGGCACCAACCCACACGAAACCGCTCGTAGATGGTATTGTTTGCACACGTCTATTGAATAGCTGTCTCAATGCGGCTGTCCGTGAAATCATTACTCCGTGAACGATTATACGATGCGCCGTCGATGTTATACTAATAGCTTCAGTCACGCGAAAACGTCGGACGATATAGTCATTTACGTTGAATCAGCTGCCAGAGCAACCTTTCGGCATAGAAGTCACCAACCAGCAGTGCGCAGAGCATCGATAGTCTTTCTCAGCGTCTCGGAGGTACGGAAGGGGGGAGCGAGTTCCAAGTCGACGGGGCCGCTGTAGCCTAATGAAACTAGAACCTCCACTATTCTGTCTAGGTCATGTTGACCGTCCTGTGGTGGGAGATGTTGCACCTCTCCAGGTGGCTCCTTGAGTCCACGCAGAGCATCCTCTCCGATCCCATACTTGTCCCGGATGCTCTGGAGACGATTAGTTTCCGTAATGGGTAGCGACCCGTGAAGGTGGACGTGTGCTGGGCACCCAACTGCATCCAACATGGCGAGCGGGTTCGGTGCGTGACCGAGGTCGACAGTAAACTGGACTGGCGGCACCTCAACGTCTTCTGGTTGCTCGCGCTGTAAATCCGCTCTCGCCTTCTCGAACTTCGCCACGTCCGATGCCTCGGTGAGAAGATATTCGAAGGGCCCTCTCGGACAGACGTTCTCAATCGTCAGGGCCGGAACGCTGTCGAGATTCTCGTTGCTCTCAAGTCGATATAGAGCGTTTCCGAGCGTCGCGACCAGCCGTTTTCGTCTTCGCTGTAGATCCGCGTTCTCGTTCGCGTAGGTTCGCGGTGGGTGGAAAACGAACACTGACGGGTCACAGTAGGAGTAACGACTCACACCGTCGTCGTCAGCGTCCCTACCCGACTCCCGATCTTGGAATCCGAGTTGTGCATCAAGGACCTTGTCAGCGCAGGCTTTCCCTCCCGACGAGCTACAGCCACTGAGCAGAGGGGTGCAGTGGACCGATTCCACGTCGAGATCACGTTGTGATGCATGTTTCACAGCGGATTCGTTGTACTGCTCTTCATTGAGGAACGACCCGAGTGGTCCATGTCCCCCCGGTGGATCTGGCGTGAAAAGCTCGATACTGAGATCCATGTTGGCGATCGTACTGAGGTACTCCTGACGAACGGGGTTCTCGCTGGAAAGAACGTGACGCGGGATAGAGACACGGATTGGCCGTCCCATCAATCGAAAATCGAGTCGTGGAACCGATAAGTAAGTTTCCCAGCCAATATCGGTTACCGATCACCCATATTGAGTCTATCATCGGCCTTACTGATGTGAGGAGGGATTCCAGTAACAAAATAGAGGACGAGAAGAACGTGCGAGAAACTACCGAACCATTACATCGTCTGCATCGATAGTTCGGCTATGCTGGTTCCCATATTGATGTCGGCATCTCCTGAGCATTTCAGTCACGCCGAGAGCCTCGCGAACGGAATCGAAGCAAAACTGGATTGGAAGCATACAGAGTCTCTATCTCGGGACAATACCCTCTCAGATGAATGTGAGATGCAGGGTGTCTCTCCTGAATCCATTACCAGTATTCACCTTCCACCTGGGACAAGCCAGCCTCAAGGGTTAAGCGTAGCACCGGGGAACGTCGGCGACATAACCGATTTCGTACATAGGGCGTTCGGCGACCGAGTTCATCCCACATGGCTGACCGTCCACACTACGCGTACGTTCGACTACCGGGAGCACGTCGAACGGCTTGCGACAATTACCGAAGTCGGTGGCTATCCCCTCGCAGTCGAGAACACGCCCGACTCCTCGTTCTACCACACACCCGAGGATATTGCGGCGCTGGCTTTTCTCGCCAAGCAGGTACCTCGACTCGATGACGTGTCGATACTAATCGATACTGCACACGTAGCGATGGAACGGCGTGCGCTCACCGTTGACGACAGAGCGTTTGAGTCCCTGCTGGAGCGTGCCGATGAACAACTTCGTGACCAGCTATCAGAGGCCTTCCAGCAGTTCCTGCGGGACAATGTGAAACAAAGCAAGAATGATTCCGATCTCGACGTAGCACCCCCTCCAGAGGAGAGTCCGTGGCGTCCCGTATTCGCCACGCTCGCAATCGTCGGTGGTTCGCAAATCCAAGCAATCCATCTCAATGACCCGACTTCAGATGGGCTTCCCGAAACGCAGCGCCCAGCAGACGGGCTTCGGTGGGTGTTATCGTACTGCAATAAACACGATATTGCGGTCGTGCTTGAACCAGGTGACGCAGACCGTGAGTCGATTGCGGAAACAATCTCGGAGCTACCTATCGTTGGCTAACCCCGTACTCACTACCTCAGAAATCCCGGGCCTTGTTGAAACCCTAGCTGAGAAATCTAATGGAGGATATCACAAGGGGAGATGATTGACCTCCCGAAATCACAACTTCTCCAGCTCGTCGAACGTGCGATAGTGCTGGCTCGCGGTGCTGTGGCCCGATTCTCGACACGCTATTCACGGAAGCGATTCAGGCACTCTCCAACAGTTCTAGCGTCTTCGGATCGGGTTCATTGTCGTAATACTGTTCTAGCGCTATTCTGAACGGGGTTGATTCATCTGCGACCGTATCGAAGAGCGTCATAGAGGAACGAAACTTCAAGTCGTCTGGGGACCCGAATATCTCGTTCGCCGAGCGTCCTTCGATAGCATTCACCAATTCCGTGCATTCGCGCAAGCGCGGACCTAGTATCGGATGTGCCAGATAAGCCTGGGCCTCGTCTCGTGACGATATCGCATAGCGCTGCGCCTTCCGACTACGGCCGAGCCCCTCCATCTGAGGAAAGACAAACCACATCCAGTGAGTCCGCTTGCGGCCCGACCGCAGTTCCTTCTTCACATCTTTGATCACAGGATCCTGTGCCTCAACAAACCGCTGCAGATCGTACGGATTACTGGAATCTGTCATTTTCTATCGGTTCATTGTAATTAACTCGTTAATAAAATAGTTGAGAACTCCGACCAGAGTGTTTGGTCAACTCATGGGATTAGTCAATTCCGATACTCGGTTTTTGAACTGATGCCGTGCGAGAGTCGCGCTGTGTAGTAGTACGATCGCCAAAATATATCATCTACTGAAGGTTCCAACAGAGTGCAAGTCCCCTATCAGGGATATCCGAGCATAAGTAGTCGTAGCGATTACAGGGAGCGTATCTGTCTGTTCGGACCGCCTGCAACTTGAAGAACCCCTGATCACCGCCACGAAACGTCGACTTGCTCCGCATGGAGGGTTCCATCCTGGCTGATAGAAACGCTCGAGACCCCCGCGTCGCCCGGGTTGTGTACGTACGAATGTCCGCTGGTAGTCGGGATCGCTGTCAGTCCGCGTTGGTGGGTATGTCCAGAGAGACAGGCGTCGGCACCAGCCGCCGCCAGTGCGACCCGAAGCGCCACGGAGCCGAAATGGTAGTCTCCGTCGTGCGAGTGCTGTCCGCGGATGTCGAACAGTACATTGAATGGGGAGATGTGGCTTGCGACGATGGTCGGGCTGTTGGCTCCCTCTACCAATTCGACGAGCGTCTCGAAGCGGGCATTGAGCAGAGCGAGCGATGTCTCGAACGAGGGGTTCGTCGCCTCGGTGCCAAGTTTGTGTGCGAGGTTCGTTTCGGACAGGTCGCCGGCGAGGTATTCTCCTGCCGCACGGAGAAGAGTGCTTGCGACGGCATCTGGCGTCCGTACCTCGTCTTCGACTGGGATGTCTGGGTAGTCAGGGGACAGCAGGGCTGGCGTGAAGTCGAACTGCTCACAGCCCCATCCGGCGACGGTCAGCGACCAGTCTGCCCCCACGACCACGTTTCGAGTAACGCCGTGAAGTGAGTGGATGTTCGTGAGCCCCTCACTAAGCCGCTGGGTGCAGTCGACAGGATCGTGGTTCCCAGGTACCGCGAGTACTGGAACTCCCTGCTCATCGAGACGCTCGAGGAATGCCCGGCCCCGTTCTTCGTAGGCTTCGCCGGCCGACACGGACTTGGCATGCTCGCGGTTCTCGTCGACCACGTCACCCAGAGACAGCACGATGTCGTGTGTTTCGACCGGGAGATCTGCCATCGGATATTGCGTCCCTGTCGCCCGGAGGTGTAGGTCGGAGATGACCAGGAAGTCAACGGTAGGGCCCTCGACACTGCAGATTTCCTCGGGGCTGGATTCAGTCATTTGCCTCTATGGCGTGCTCAGCGATGGTTCGGTCGGGGAATCGTTCGCCACAGGCCAGATAGTCGACCAACCTGTCGGTCGCCAGCGGGCGGTAGTCGAGTAGCTCGACCGAGAAATTGACACGTCGGCTATCGTGGTCGACGAAAGGAAATCGGTCCGGCCAGTTGTTGTGGTGGGGCCGTGAAGCAGCCACCCCTTCCAGTTCGAGGGGCCGTCCGCCGGGTCGTGGACCGCGTGGAACGGAACTCCTCGGTGCTCGAACCGAAACTCTTCAACGAACTGGACCCGGTCCAGTTCTTCTAGTACGATGCTATCGTGGTTACCCAGCAGAAAGACGATCTTCCCGTTGAGTTCGTCGAGCCAGTCCAGAAGGGCCGCAGCTGACGTACGAATAGTCAAATCGCTACCGTACAGCACCTCGTCATCCGGGTCGACTACGGCATTCCAGTGCTTGACCAGCGTCTCGTTCATCTCCTTGACTGAGCTGAACGGCCGGTCGCAGTAGTCGATGATGTTGTCGTGGTCGAGGTGGAGGTCTGAGATAAGATAGTCCATTATGTATTGGTTGGTGTCATATTCAAGAGTGACGGCGAACGTGATATGCGTATCCCCAGATAAATGCCAATGTTCCTACTACGGCGAGGTAAACTGCTGTGGTAGTATAATCGGTACTAAGCGGAACAAACGGGTGTGAACTTATGATACTTCCAAGCGACTCCATGGCGGCTTCAATATCTCGGGTTGTGATGAGTAGTTCAATGAGCCGAGAAAGGACAGGCCCGACAATGACGACGACAACAGCCGCAACTGCATGAGAGAGGCCAGTCCGCTTGGGCATGGTGATACTTTGGACGGAGATGTGAAAAATTTTCATTTGACACAATTGGGATAGAGTGATAATCTATGTTCGATATGCTCAAAAAGCAGTCGGCAAGCGATCTGTGACAACAAGCGTAGAAACACTGGATTCAGGAACTGACTTCAGAAGCCAGCCGACTTTCCATCAAGTTTGATCCGCTGCAGGAGAAGTTGGCGAAGTACACCACCGGATATCAAATTGACGGCGGGCCAGGATCACCTTGTAACTCCAGGGTCGTCAGCTGGGTCACTATCGGGACCGTCGCCGAAACTCTCCGTAGCGACGCACTCTTCCAAGATCCACTCTACAGCATCGTTCTCATCGTCAGCGACAACCTGCCCTATCGCAGCGTGGTCGCGAACGTCGAGTACCCGATCCCGATAGACGAATCCGGCACTGTCGCCGGATTCGACTAGTGATCGGTCCCGTCCATCCAAACCGTGGGCGTGGTGGAGACGGATCTGTTCGTCAAGACCGTTTCGGAGACTTCCGTAAGCACTCCTGTAACCCTGCGCGCCAGTAACAGGTGCCAAGTTGTCCAAGAAGACGCCGCCGACGAAAGTCACCGTCGCAACATCGCAAGGGTCTCCGAAGTCGAAGTATTGATCGACGAAGTTCCCTCTTCCCCCGACAGCGTTGACAACCTCCGCCAGAGCGTCATCGGCCGGGAGGTCGCCGCCGTTGTTACCAAACACCGTTCCGAGATGGGCGCGGATGACTCGGTGACCGTCGTAGGGGATCGGCCCCGCGTTCCCCTCTCCGATCACGTCGCCAGCCGCGAGTCCAACGCGATCGTCGAGATGTTCGAAAGGGTAGACGGTTGAGTCAAGAAACTCCTCGATAGCCGCTTCGTCTGGATGGTCCGCTTCTGCGAAAGAGTCTTGATGGAGCAGGTGTTTGACGGTGCCCGGCATTCTTCGGACATATTGATTTGGGCGTTCGGACAGATTAAGATCTGACCCTGGGGCGGGGTATTCCGACCCTCCAGTACAAACCTCAAATTCGCGTCCCTGTTCTTCGATTATCTCTTCGAGCCGCTCCGTTCGGTTGAGGTCTGATTCGATAGCGTCGAGATTGTCCTGGACAGCATTGAGCGTCCGCTCTACCGGGGCCAAGAGCGCCTCTTCAACTACCTCGCGGAGAGTACCTCCGGAATCACAGAGTTTGCCAATAACCTGCCCAGCCGACGGTGGATCCTGTGAGGCAGAGACGGACGATAGGTGTTCTCTAAGTTCCATTTGCCAACTGGCGTCGATTCCGGACCACGCAATCTCAGGGCTATCCTCCGCAGACTCTTGAAATTCGCCTACATCTATGTCAGTCGTGTCTGCCGCACGCTCGGCGGCGCGAATCACGTCGTCGATCGCTTGATCCCGTCTTGCCTCAATCTTCTCACGTGGTCTCTCAAAGATTTGATCGCCGACGAAGCGACAGTAGAACTTCCGTTCCGCCTCTTCGGCGGTCGGGATATCGAATAGTTCCGGATCAACCTGCACGTACGCCTGTTCGTACCGTTCTGGCCAGTCTGAAAAGAATCGTGTGAGGATGTTGCCCTGCTGGTCCAGCCAGGCTGCTCTTGCCTTAACTACCATGTGAGCCGATTCAAGGAGTCGTTCTCGGTTGAGCGGCTGAATTCCCAGTTTGTTAAGGAGTTCAATAAGTTCGCCGAGCAAGTCCAAGTCCAGCGGCTCCTCCGGAAGTTCGTTTTCATGATTTACCCTCTCGATCTCGGCGGCGAAAGCGTGGATCAACTCCTTGACGTGATCGAGTAGTTCCTCGATCCGGTCTCGGTGCCGTGCGATCAGTACGAGTGTCTCTATCGCATCGTGGGTTTCCTCTCGAAATTCCGCAATCCGATGGTCAACCAGTTTCTCGACCTCATGATGGATCCCTTCAACGGCATCCGATCGATCTTGCTGGTCATAAAATAGCTGACCCAATTCTTCTTCCCTGTGCTGTAACTCTCTGGGTATGAAGGGATGGTCTCCGTCGGTTGCACGTCGTATACTTTTTCGGTAGACTGCATCGTCCATCTGGTGGGCTGTTCGGTGGATTCGTGACCGATAGATGATCGCTTTCAGTTCCATGCGTACGACGTCTTGGAGAAGTTGACCGGCGTGGAACTCTTGTGGGTCACCCTGTACGGGATTGTTCAAAAGATAATGTCGGAAAGAATTCACCAAGTGCGCAAGCACCTCTCTCTGGTCGTCGTCATCGGTGTTCGCCTCGGCATCCTCCACAGCCTGTTCGAGTGCGTGAAGCCAGTCGAAGGCCACGCGGTTATCGAGGATCTCAAAGAAGTCACCATCGAGCGTCTCTATGAGTGAATCGATGCGCCGCCGGAGGTGTATCGTTTTCTGGACTGGGAGATTGGACGTGTCGTCCATCGGTTCTGCAGGCGTCTCTTCGGGCGGTGCAGGCTGATCGTTCGCGTGTGCGATCACTGGGCCCTGAGCTTCCGGAAACGCTTCGATGATGAACTCAGCCAATTCAAAGTACAAATCGAGTTCCACCTCGAGACGTTGTTGGCGATTGTGGAGCCAATCGACGGTATCTCCCAGTGTTCGCTGGACCGTTTCGACATTGAAACGCAACACCTGTGGGATCGCGACTGTGAACGGTGCGTACTGATCGGGGCCTGCCGCCTGGGTTTCATCAAGCATCATCCGATTGCCAGGAACGAGGTTCGCGTGGGTGAGTACGGCATAGGCAATCGCCTCATCGAACGACTGGATGTCTGAGAGGTCACCCGGTGTCGGAATGAGCACCACATTCTCGAAGGGATTGTCGTTGGTCAGCGCAAGGTATTCCAATTCTGATAGCGCCGCATGGGCGTTCGCGCGTACGTGCTCTACGTCGTTAACTTCCGGTAAGATGCCGAATAGAGTGACCGCTGCCCCAGCATTGGTCATACGCCGTGCAAGGTCGAAAGCGGTCCCCGATCCGAAGCCACCGCCAAGGCCCGCTACGATGGTCACCTTTTGGCCGCGCGTGCTTGGTATGATTTGATCGAGAGGATCGCCGGAAGTCAGCGCCTCCGCTGCCGGTGGGAGCGCCTTCGCGACCGCTCGCCGACGCATCGTGCCATGCTGAAAACCTTCGGGGAGGTACGTGGGATCATCCAGCAACCACCACGTCTCGACTTCAGTTTCTTCGAGTATGGTCTCCGCTATCGGAGACTCGACAAGATCTGTAGGTTCCACATTCTCGTTAGCAAGCTGCGCCCCCAGATTGATGACTGAAACGACGTCATTGGCCCCTGTATGGAGTCCATCATGTTGTTGATGGACTATTTTATCCAGACGCTCGGTGATCACGTCGGCGGTCTCGTGATCTCTCGAAAGTTGCCCCGTATCGGCGTCGACGAGGTAGCATGACGGAAATCCCTCAACTGCGGCCGTCCTAGCAATTGACTCGGCTACCCACTCCTGGTCAAGAAGCGTCCCGACAACTGCCTTACCGGCCCCGCCGAGTCCCACGAGGATGTCTGGCAAATCTGGGTTCGCTTGATGAACTCCCATAGTATCAGATTTTTATTGATCGATAAAAAACATACGTAGGGTCCGTGTCGGTCGCGTTGGATCGGGAGTTCGATAGCGCTACGTTCTAATCGCCTGTGATGCACCATCCTCGGACCTCCCTCCGTCCGCGATTCTAAGATGTTAGATGACGGTCACGACGATGTCGTCGTGCCTTTATGAATACTCGACGCTGCCCAATTTATTCCACGATAGTATGCCTAACAGCTAACCATTCGATGACGAGAATTATCACATATGTGATTACACTAAGCGCCACCGCTCCGTACCCAACTAATTCGGGCCGGAGTACATACTCCATTTGAGGTGCCCCTGTTGATCGAGCAACTGCATACGCTACCCCTACGAGTACGAACGAACCGCCTCCAATCATGAGTAGTGATATGCGGAGGGATCTGTTTCGGGATTTTACGATAAACCAAGCTATCCCTCCGACTAATACCATCATCCACAGCAACAGAATATCGGACCCGACGATGATTTCGGATGGAATCCCACCGATAGTATGTCCGATTAAAAATAAATACCCGATCAGGACACCTCCTGCTACTACTCCCAGTACTCCCCCTCGATATATCCGAACGGACGAGTCCACTCCTACTGCACAAATACCACAGCTGAATAGTACTCTCGTCACTGGATCCATTAGTTCCAACATCGGGTGGGAAGGGCCAAAAGCCGCGAGGGATACTGCTAATGCCACACTCATACTCCCTAACATACCAAGGATCGTCAGCGGCTCGTGTACCGCTCTATACGAATTTGAGACGTCTTCGAGAGCCCAACTTCGGGGAGTTCCCAAGCGTCCGACGATACTGGTGTAAATAAAGAATCCGACGCTACCGAGGAGTGGCAGCAAAAATACTGACAACGGCGGATACATCGTTGAGGAACCGTTCCAAACTGCGAAGGGGATGAATAGTGGAACTGCGTATCCGAGGCGTAAGATCTCGGCTACCGATAGCGAGCGCAGCAGCGTTGAGATGAAGATGCCGCCGAGACTCGTGACTGCTCCGGACAGTAGTAAGGTGAACACGATGGAGGTCCCGGATCTGTTGAGCGCTCCCACTGCGGCGGCGAGCATCGCGGCCGCTCCCAACATCGTGATTACAAACCAGCGGTCGGTGACCGGTCTATCTTTCCTGAGAGAGGGCGATATGCCGGTAAGCGGGACAGCTGACCGTGATTCAAGTTTCCAATTGACCAAGGGCGTCTCCAGCCATCTGAAGCCGCGTTCGACCATCGTTTCTCCCTTCCTCTTGAGGCGATTTTCGAAGGTCCTCTTTCTATTTCCCTCCTGCTCGTCGCTCTCCTCGGAGTGCAATACTGGGTCGAATCCTTGGAGCCGCAAACCCGTTCGTTCCAGACGTGTCCGAGCTGTGGTTCCCGCCTCTCCGAGCTCTTTCAGTCCAGTGCCTACTTTGAGGCACGTATCACCTAGTACTTCAGTAAGTCCTTGTTTTATATGCTCAGTCGTCTTTCTGGACTCTCGGTGCGAGAGCCATTTCGATATCTCCCGTGCGTCTATGCCAAGCTCGTTGCGGTACCGCCAGTAGAACTCTATGCTGGCATGGTTTTCGATCAGACTTCTTAACCCGAAGCAATTTACTAACCGAACACCCAACTCTTCGGCTCGATCACGTGCAGGAGCAGTAAACTGTCCTGTAGTGACAATAAGTCCCTCGTCGGCTCCAACTTGGTACTTCATAGCGAAGTACTGTTGGATCTCTGGACCACCGACCGTGCTCGAGTCACCGTATCGCTTTACTTGTATCGCTTTTGTTGCCCCAATAGGACCCCTTTTACGGGCAAGCACGTCGATACCAGCGTCTCCAGAAAATGACCGAACAGAAGTGCGATAGCCCATTTCCTCCCACAGATCAGCGACAAAATGTTCGAATCGATCGTCATCCATCTTTCGCATGGAATGGAGCGATGGCGTTGGTGCAATCTTGTCGGAAGCGTCTGTCAACAGCCAATTGAGACCGGTTGATACTGTCAATATATTTGGCATATGTCTCATTCAGTATGTTAAGCATACTGCTCAAACGTCACTACAAATACTATTTTCACGCGGGAGATTGACTATTTTATTCTATTCCGTTCAGTTCGGATGAAAACTATAACGGACTATCGCACCACGCAAGGATCTCACCGGACTGTAATCAGTCGGTGTCTCCTCTTCTATTTCTATTAATATAAATAGTATAACAATTTCTTATAGTAATTCTGTCTGCGCGGAAAAAGCAGCCTTTACTCCTAAATCATATAGATATATAATGAATTTGAATACTCACGATCTAATTTCGCGGCCACAAACGAGCGGGGGAACGCAGGTACGTCACGCTCGGAAAGAACCTTCGCAACCGGTAGTGTCTCGTTGCCCTCGTAGATGAGTACATATTCGCTCGTCGCGTGGGGACGGTCGTCGACCAGTAGGTTCAGGGATCTATGGAGCCCCTTCAAGGGATTCAGATCGCTTGGCTCCCTCGATAGCGCTCTGTCGATCCTCCGAACAGTGCCGACGCGTAGCCGCTCATCCCCCATACCATCAATGACTTCCACATCGAACACGGATTGGTACGAAGTGTCCTTCTCGGTCCCGTGGATTATTCACGGGGCTGCTACTGCACAAGATGCGATTAACATCGCCGTCGCCGAACTCGGCAAGCGCGTCGCCGAGGCTGATGGTCCGATTCGAAACGCTGATATCTCGGTGCAGTCGGTTCCCTGCAACGCGTGTGGGAACGAGATGAACGTTGCAACGGTCGTCTCGGGCGAAGCTCTCGTCGGTCTGCTCCTCACCGTTGAAGTGCAGGCACGTTCCCCAAAGAAAAGCGGGCTCGTGGGGCAACGCGAACTCGGCCCGCTCCTTCCGGATACTCCCCTTCGACTCGTTCAGACGCCGCGATGACCGGCGACGGTGGACAGGCTCGTCATTGCTTGAGGACTTCGGCAAACGCGAAGTTCTCGCGAACTGTCGTGATTCGAACCAACGGTTGCTGACCAATCTCCGTATCGGAGACAAACACGACGTATCCGGGGCCGACTCTGGCGATTCCGTCACCCTTGTCTCCGACATCCTCAATCTGGAGACGGCGCTCCTCGCCCTCAGCCACTGGCGGTTGATCAGGACGCTCTTCGGGCGATACCGACGGATCGGCACTCGCCGACTGCATTTGATCGGTCGGCTGCGATGTCTCCGGGTCGGGTCCACTGTGCGTAGACCGTTCGAGATCGGGCTTGTGCTCCGCCGTCTTCGGAGTTCCTGCGGGCGTAGTTTCGGAGGCTGTCGCCGGGCCGGGATACAATCCTACGCGATAGGTTTCTCCAGCATCGAGTGTTCCGAGTTCGACTTCCTGTTTTGGAACCGTGACAACGTATTCTCCGCCTCTGTCCTCGACGCGAGCGGTGCACAGACACAACGGGATGGGTGAATCCATTGATGCCCGCGTTTACACTCGCTGCCTATATCATCATCAGGTTATCTCGCGTTCTGAAGTTCTTCTCCACGGTCGATATGACGCAGTCCGAATCTACAGTCTTCAGTGATGGAATAGCTCGGTGGTGCGCTATGAAAAGGGGGTCTAGAGTTCTGAGTCTCGGAGAGAGACTCGCCGTGCTACGGATCGCTACCAGTCGTCGGCTTCATCGTCACACCATCACCGAACACCGTCCATACGATTGCTCTGGCCGCCGGTCGGTCGCTCAATAATCGTGAGCGTACTGTCTCGGCGTGTCTCGAACGTCGGGTTGCCGTCGTACCATCGCTTCACAACGTCTTCACAGCGAACAACGTCACCTTCGCACAACTCGGGGAAGCGGTGGGAACGGATGAGCGTCCGGCCGTCATCAGTCGGGTCGGGCATCGGTCGCGTCTCGTCCCATTCGCTCTTCTCCCAGATGGCAAACTTCATCATGCCAGTGTCGTCGCCCAGCAGACCAGCTTGCTTGATCGCCGGGTGGGTGTTCTCGAACAACCGGAGGATCGTCCCCTGGGTCGAGAATCGCCCACGCGTTGCGTCGACGGGCGTGTACCGAACGTTGCCGACCGTCAGGACGTTCCGTGGGTCAGTCGTCTCGGCATCGGCCTGTCTCAGCAGGGCCTGCGTTGGCTCGGCGCCGTCATGGAGGCGGTTCGCAAGCGCGATCGCCAGCGTCAACCGTGATTTGCGTATCTCGACCACTCGGTCGAACTCGTCGCTCAGCAGTCGGTCTACCATCCGGGAGACTCGGTCGTGCTGCTCGGCGGTGAGTTCGGTGAGCGGTCGAATCCGCGTGCGATAGCGCTCGGCTTGGCGCGTTGCTCGCGCGGCTGCGAGTTTGGCGCTGGATGGCCTGGTCGCGGCGTATTCGTCGTACCGATTGGCCAGCCACTTCGCGTGTCCCACGAGTTCGACATCACCTGCTTCCATCTCCGGATCGGTCCGGGCAGTCAGGATTCCGTCGGTGACGCGGCGTCTCTCGGCGGCGACGGCAAGGGAATGCTCGATCGATTCGAGTGAACTCCGCGCAAACTGTTCGGGCTCTGCGAACAGTTCACCGAGTGGGGTGAGTCGCCCATCGGGCGTCTGCACCTCCAACTCGGCCGTCGGGACTCCCTTGGTCGCATCGTCGAGCGTCGGGTCGGTCGGGATGTCGAACGCACGGAGACGGCGCAAGCGCGCCTGTTCGGCGGCCGGCAACGTCTCGAGCAACTCGTGATCGATCCCATCGACGTGGGCTTCCGAGCGGACGCGAGCTGGCCAGGGCGAGCTGCGGCGACTCGTGGCAGACTCCGGCGTCGTGGCCGGAGCTGTCCGGGTCGTCCTCGGTTCGAGGCCACTCGCAACACCGATCATGCGCTCACCACTCGGGTCGACGAGCGTCGGACCCGCCGTGTGGTCGTATTCAATCGCGAACGTTGCGCGTTGCTCACCGGACTGTTCGGCGAACAGGAAGCTGGCGTTCGTGCCAGTCGCTGCGGCGATGTCTCCAGCCCTGTCAGGGTTGTAGAGCGTGTCGCCGGGCGTCCAGTTGGCGTCGATGCGGCTCGCGGCGAGTCGCCCAGTCGGGGCAACCACCGGGTCGCCGTCAGCGGTGTGTCCGTAGACGCCGTCGACGGGTTCCGTCCGGGAGCCGTACTCGCCTTTCGAGGCGGTCCGTTCGGTGTACGCCAGCGACGCGTCGACTGCCGTCCCGTCGGTCGCGGTGCTCGTCGGCGACTCGTTGTCATCGTTGACCAGTGCGTGCAGCAATCCCGAGAGCGCCCGAACCAGTGCGGAGCGATCCTCTGGGACGTCGGCACGCTCCCCGTGTGTCCGGTCGGGCCGGACCTGTTGGAATGGTGTGTCGGTCGGCCGCGTGCAAGCGGTCGCATCTGTCGTGTTCGGTTCTGTCAGCGTGTCTGTCGTGCCCGATAACTTCTTATCAGGTTGGTTGCTACTATTCATTGGATTACCTAATCCATTCGTGAGGCTCTAGTCCAGCCTCACACTCTACTCCCCGTAGCGGCGCTTAGGTGTATCGCCGGTAGAGGGATCAGAACGCGTGTTTTCGAGATTTCACCCACATATTCCCCACAACTGTTTCGGCCGAGTCTCCGTCGGCTCGTAGTTACCCCACGTTTCCCAGACTCTCCCTTGTGGGGTAACTACAGGCCGGCCGATGTCGCCATCACCGAAGGCGTGGAGAGTCAGCTATCGAAGAACGCGTGCAGCCGCGACTGATTTAGCATCTACAACGGGGTGCGGGGAACCGGCTGGGTAGTGTCGGTCCCTGTCTAAACCATGTCACTGAGAAACGTCTACGAGCGGACATTCGACGAGGACGTCCCCGCCGCCGAGCGGTCCAGCAGCGGCTGTCCGGAGTGCGGCGGCCTCGTCCACACAAACAGTATCGAGACCGTCTGTGACGACTGCGGGCTCGTCCTCGAGGATTGTCCGATCGACCATGGCCCGGAATGGTGCGCCTTCGACGAAGCAGAGCACATCGAACGCACGCGGACTGGTCCGGCGCTGACCCCGACCCGCCACGACCGGGGGCTGTCGAGCGAGATTGGCTTCGACCAGACCGACGCCAACGGTACGACGCTGTCGGGCCGAAAGCGGAGTCAGATCGGCCGTCTTCGGCGCGAGCATCGGCGCGGCCGCTGGTCAAGTAAGGCCGAGCAGAACCTGGCCCACGGCTTTTCGGAGGTTCGACGGATCGTCGGCGCACTCGATCTCCCACGGAGCCTCCGCGACCAGGCCTGTCGCCTCTACCGAACTGCTGCCGGCGAGGACCTCATCCGTGGCCGGTCGATCGAGGCGATGGCTGCCGCCAGCGTCTACGCCGCGTGTCGGTGTGCCGGGCTGCCCCGAACGCTCCAGGAAGTCAGCGTGACCTCGGCAGTCTCCCACGAGGGCGTTCAGAACGCATACAGCGTGCTCAACCGGGAGCTCGAACTTCCGACGGTACCGATGGAGCCTCTCGAGTACGTCCCGAAAGTCACCTCGGCACTCGGCCTCTCGGCGGGGACCCGCCAGCGAGCAGCGGCGCTCGCGAAACAGGCAGTGCGCACCGGTGTCGCGAACGGATACAATCCCGCGGGTGTCGCGGCTGGCTGTGTGTATCAGGCAGCCCGAGAACAGGACGAACGGGTCACCCAGGCAGCGCTCGCCGACGCTGCCGAGGTCACCCCGATGACGGTCCGTGTGCGGTCGAACGAACTCCAGACCGTTCTCGACGGTGGAGACGACCAGCCTCGGCGGGGGAACGCGTGACTTCATCAGCGGGTGCGGAAGGCACAGCTGGTAGCTCCGAACAGGTCATCGATCTCGAGCGGGCCGGCTGGAGATCGGGAACACCCTGCCCGGCGTGCGGTCACGGAAACGTTCACACGATCGTCCATGCCGGCGTCCTGTTCCGCGACAGCGGGAACTGGAGAGATTGATCTTTGGGATCGGGATGAACTGGAGAGCGTAATTGGAGACAAACTAACCGAGATCTACTGGAATCTCATTCTCGCGTCTGCTATATCCCGATCTGAAGAGAAACTTTCTCGAAACTTCGCTCAAAATTAGGATTATAATCATGGTTGTCGGCCAAGAATGCAATATACTGACAAAGATTTCCTCCCCGATCACTGGGTCTGATGTTGTTTTTTATCCGTCTGCAGGGCATGGGGGAGGGAAATTGGATGCATGGGAATTTGATGCTGACTTGGTAATCATGGCAGATAAAATGCCAGACCAGTCCGACACTATGGACGACTGGTTTGAATCGTTTGGTGGGGACTCCGACCAGCTATTTGCTTCTTCGGATAACTACCGGATTGAACAAAGAGGTGACCGCTACTTCTGTTTCTTTTTCGGGGATAATAATGAGGTGTTTGAAAAAATTCGAGACGCGCATCTACCAATTACGACTTTTATCGGGATTAATGACGGTTGTGGGGAAGGGGGAAACTACGAATGTGTGAACAGTCAACCGTGGTTACACAAAGTTTTCAAACGCTTCCCTACCAGCGGAGGACGGTATATTACAGACCATTCTCCGGTTATCTATCCAGTAAATCATCAACACTGGCATTCACACCCACCAAAGCCACACCGGGAATTCATATTTGAGGATTGGAATCTCAAACGGGGATACGGTCGGCTTCGTAGGTATTCCAGTGGTATGTACGGCCGAGGGTTACAGTATGAGGTGAACCGACACAACAGGTCCGTTTGGCGTTGGGAAAATGAAACCGACGTGACTGTCACGCTCGAACACGACAATATTGCCAACTATACCGAATCATTAGATGGTGTGGTGGTCAGTCGGAGATGTAAGAACCAACTTGACGAATTATGTGAAGTTATCCCACAACATCAGGTGATTCGAGGCTGGCATTCGGGAACAGAAGATGAAGAGTATTTCACGCGCCATATTCTCGAATGGGCTGAGGATAATCAACTATCCACGGTCGGTACAATCGCCTACGGACAGGGAGAACATGAGGGCATACTGACGGTTTTGAATAGTTGGGCCAAGGCCTATCCTCAGCGTGTGAAGATTTTCTTTTTTGACGAAGAAGATTTTCAAGATATTCGTTCAAATTTCGAGTATACGGGAGGTT